>JABSQL010000350.1 GCA_013215865.1 Candidatus Margulisiibacteriota bacterium | reverse complement strand
TATAACCCTCAATATCTTTCACCCCTATCTTGGAAAAGGCCTCATACCGCCTTTCCATTTCACCTAATGCCCATTTCTTAAGTGTTGCAGCTGCCTTATGAGGATTGGTAACAACGGGTGCTAATAGATGAGGTATGCCCTCATAGGGCGTGAGCTCTACCTTTTTGGGGTCAATCATAAGAAACTTAACTTCCTGTGGAGTGGCCCTCATCAGAATAGAAATAATGATGGCATTCACGCATACACTTTTTCCAGAACCGGTCGCACCTGCAATAAGCACATGTGGCATGCTGCTCAAGTCCATGGTTACAGGATCTCCAGATATTGTGAGGCCCATGGCAGATAACAACATTGATGCGTGATTCATGTCTATTTGATCAAAAATGGACCAAATATTCACCATATCTACAGAAGTATTGGGAACTTCGATTCCTATTAGGGCCTTTCCTGGAATAGGGGCTTCTATTCGGATGTCTGATACAGCTAACATTAAGGCAATATCCTTAGTAAGCCCTGTTATTTTACTAATTTTGACTCCCAGCCCTGGTTTCAACTCATACCGAGTCACAGATGGGCCCGGGGTAATATTCACTACCCGTGCATTAACATTAAAGCTAAGGAGCGTTTTTTCTAATAATTGTGCTTTTTCTTTGTTCTCTCGTCGCTTTACAGGCGCGTTTAGCTGAATTTTCTCTGCTTTTTCTAAACAAGACATGGGCGGTAATTGATAATTTTTAGTTTTTTTGGGTTTTACCTGTTTGGGGATGATTTCTTTGACCTCTGTTTTTTCAGGAAATACAGACTCAAATGCAGGCAAATTTTCTTCACTATTAATAATTCCCCGGGACTGTATCTCTTTTTTCATGAAAAATAAAAGATGAACCAGACTTTTCAGGCGAGAAGGCCATTTGGAAGGAAGGTTTTGTGAGGGTCCGTTACTTTCTTGAGTATCTTCTGTTGAGAAAACCAACACATGATTGAAACAACTCACAAACAGTGCTACAAAAGAGACTATAATAAGAGCCAACAACACCACAATCGTCCCATAGCTACCGACTGTATGAATGAGCACCCACGCACCCAGATGTCCGACGACACCGCCACCATCCAGGGGAAGCGGCCAGGTTATGACACCCATCCGATCTGTTAACAATAGCTCTATAAAAATACAAAATCCTATCCAAGAACCTAAAATTCCCAAGAGCCCTGTTCGCAACCGCCTGTTTTGGGGTGCATAATAAATCGCTCCGGCTATAAATAGTATAAATAATGGTAAATAGAAAATCCCTTCACACATCATAAATGCCCCAAAAGATTCGACGAGTCCAAACCCCACTAATCCCATCTTATGTGGATATTGATTGGTCATAAACACAAAGAGTGCTAGAAAAAAAACACTTAACGCCCAAACCTCTTTCAAGTGACGTTCTTCAACCTGGATATCTGTTTTATGCTTCTTCGATTTTTTAGACATAACTGGTTATTATCATAGTCTGGTTCCAAAAATATGAGAAGATTAGCAGACTTTATAAGGCCTCTATATCTTGCTTATTCACGTATACTTTCATATGGATGTCGAAATGTTTTTTGTCTTTGTTTGGAAGGATTTGAATTTGAAAATCTGCATTGAAATCTTTTTTGAGGTTGATCAATCCCAATCGAGAGTCTGTCGAATTCCCGTCTGCATTTTTCATAATTCGAGAAAGAAACAGTTCTTCAGGATCTGTCGATAATAACTCATCCATAAAATATTGGAACGTATTCGCTTGTTCTTTATTCACTGTATTAATGGTAGATAGCACATTAGCTACCTTTTTGTGATCATTAAAATTAAAACTTTGGAATTGTGCCAAGAAATTAGAAATATTACCGCAGCGTTTCCAATATTTGATGAAGTCATAAGGCAACAAATTAAAGCTTATTTCTGAAGATATATCATCAATATTCTTCTGATTATGGTTCAATTCTTTTATTGGTAACTTGCTCATATAGGCTCCTAATATGTCACTGCTATATAATATATATTACCATTAAATTTGCGCATATATCTAAATTATTTCCAGGTTTAACGACATCTATATCTGGGAATATACTGTTAGGGGGCAAATAGAATGAAAATTATCAATCCGAAAACGGGACAACAGCTTCGACTCTTAAAAAAATCGAACAATGACTGGGATATACTTCCTGTAATAGACCGCCCTATTCATGGAAGACCCCAACACTGCATTCAAGACAATCTTCCATTTCATCCAGAAATTTTACATTCTGAAGTAGAAAAAATATTGAAAGAAACCCGTAAAGAAATGGATACCATCCAAGCAACCCAAGCACAATCCATTCAAGAAGAAGAAACAACACCACCCAAAAAAGATGATACAGTAACAGATTCCGGTGAAATATCGCATACAAACATACCCATTAGAACTGTTATGAAAGCAGTTATGATTCTGACTAGCTGGATGATGGCGGGGTATTTATTACTTTGTTTGTTTGAATTAATCGTGTGGACAAAGGCCTTTTAAAGGTCAGCTGTTTGCCTGTATCTGGGTGAATAAAAGATAAGTAATATGCTTGTAAAAGCTGGCCTTTCTGATTCATTTTATTTGCATATAACGGGTCTTCCAACAAGGGGTGTCCTATATGTGCCAAATGAATCCGAATTTGATGCGTCCTACCTGTTTTAGGCACCACTTCTATGAGTGTCTTTGTTGTAAATCGTTTGATAACCGTCACCATCGTAAGGGCATCTTTGGCATCTAAATCTGTAGAAGATTTTACGCCCATACGCCACCCTCTTCGTCTTCCTTTTTTCTTTTTTATTCGACCCACCGGCTGATCAATAACATAGTGATCCTCTGACATATTTCCCTTTACAACTGCATAATACCGTTTGTCCACTGTTCTATCTTTGAATTGTTTCTTTAAATGATCATGAACGGAATTGGTCTTTGCAACAACCATAATCCCTTCAGTATCTTTATCTAAACGATGGACAATGCCAGGACGACCTTCCCCTCCCATGTCAGATAAGTATTCGAAATGATACATCAATGCATTTACTAATGTCCCATTGGTATGTTTGGGTGCAGGATGCACCACCATTCCATTAGGTTTATATACGATGATAAGATTTTCATCTTCATACATGATATCTAAGGTAATATTTTCGGGTGCCAAAGTGGGGCTCTCTTCATCAGGTTGACAGCTAATGAGATCTTCTTGAGATGTGAGATAAGCTGGTTTAACAATTTCTCCATTCACCAGAACACGACCATTTCGTATCCAGTTGTGGGCGACTCGTCTTGATATTTTCCTATTCTTGGACACCAGAATATCCAAGCGAACGGCATCATCAGGTGGGTCTATGACGATCACGATGAATCCACATCTCCCAGATAAAGCAGACAACACCAATATCAATTGCCATGTCTGCGATATTAAATACAGGAAATAGTCCGATATCAATAAAATCAACCACAAAACCCCGATACAGTCTATCCAAAACATTACCAAATGAACCTGCCAACAAACAGATGAGTCCCATTCGAGAATAAACCGTTATCCCTATTTTTTTATGAAACCAAATACCCCCCACAATCACCAAAATGCCTACACAAATGAGGAAAAAGCGTTGGTTTTGGAACAAACCATATGCCGACCCATAATTATGCACTTTGGTAAATGTCAAAAAGTGGGAGATAATGATCTTTGGATAATTTGGATCTAACCATCGCTCAGTAAAATATTTTGTCATTTGGTCAAGGCCCAGAATGCATATAAATATTAATCGATATTTTATGTTGAAAAACATTTTTATCTAAATTCTTGGGGAAGGTAGGCTTGTTAAAAAGCCGATTATTTTGTTTATCAAAAAATGGCTTGGAAGAGGCTCTGTTAACATAAATATAAATAAAGAACCAATAAGCAAAATGCCCATTGCAAAGCCGATGCCTCGAACAAAACCATTAATAAACTGTATGACAAATAGGCGCCCAGGATAGGTTAAGAGATATAGATATTCTTCAAAGTTTGATTTTTTGAAGATCGCTGCCAGCAATTGAATATTATCATTAATTTCGTCCATATACATGGTATTTGCTTGTAAATCTGATTCATCATCATCACTATCCTCAACAACCTCACTTTTTTCTATAAGATCATTTTTTATTCGGTCAAATTCCTTTTTAGCTTGAACGGCTTCAGATTTCACAACATGTTTCTTTTCTTGAATACGTTTTAGAGCAACGTCTATATCTTCTTTTATCTGTGTATTATGTTTGGCCATTTATTTTTCCTCCAATATAGCAATGCCCGGTAACGATTGACCCGATAGAATGGCCAAAGAAGCGCCCCCTCCAGTAGATAGGTGTGTCATTTGATCCTCCAGTTTTGAAAGCTTAATTGCTGAAATCGAATCTCCTCCACCAACGACTGTTATACTATCACTTTTAGCCAATAGTTTTGCAACCTGCACTGTTCCATATGAATAAGCATCAACCTCGAAAGCACCCATCGGACCATTCCAAAATATTGTTTTAGCTCCCGTTAGCGCGTGACCAATTTCTTTTACCGTTTTAGGTCCAATATCTACTCCCATTTTATCAGCTGAAATCTGGGTGATGTCAACAATTTGCTTGTCATCAGCTTGATCAAATGATGGAACAACGACCTGATCAAGGGGTAGTATGAATCTTACTCTTGCTTTATCAACTGCATTCAGAATATCTCTGGCTTCTTCAAGTTTATCATTATCTACCAAAGACTTGCCAATTTCATAGCCCTTAGCTTTTAAAAAAGTAAACGCCATTGCGCCACCAATAATAACCACATCTACTATAGGGAGCAATTTTTTAATCACACCTATTTTTGTTGATATTTTAGCACCACCAATAATCGCTACAAAAGGATGTTTAGGCTGGGTAAGAAGAGAATCAAAACAGTCCAATTCTTTCATCATTAATAAACCTGCATACGCTGGTAAATAGTGTGCAATACCTGCCGTTGATGCATGGTTACGATGGGATGTTCCAAAGGCATCTTGTACATAAATATCTGCTAAATCTGCCAATTTTTTTGCAAACTCAGGATCATTTTCACTTTCCTCTGAGTAAAACCGAATATTCTCTAAAAGTAGAACATCGCCTTCTTTTAATTGAGAGACTTTTTCTTCAATTTCAGGCCCCACACACGAATCTGCCTTTTGAATGGGTATTTTCAAATAAGAAGACAGTCTTTCTGCTATGGGATTTAATCTAAGGGCTTCAACGACCTGCCCATGAGGCCGACCCAAATGAGATGACAATATCACCTTAGCACCGCAGCTAGTCAGATATTGAATCGTGGGTAAAGAAGCAATAATGCGTTCATCATCTTTGATGACCCCTCTTTGAATGGGAACATTTAAGTCAGCACGAAGAAAAACCCGCTTCCCTTTTATGGCCTGTTTAGCGAGATTCTGCAGTGACTTTTTGGGGTTCATGTGCCTTTGAAGTTAATTCGATTAAATCTATTATCCGATTGGAGTAACCCACTTCATTGTCATACCAAGCCACTACTTTTACCAGATTATCAATCACCATTGTAGATTGGGCATCAACAATGGATGAGTGCGTATTGCCGATGATATCAACGCTCACGATAGGATCATTTGTGTACTCTACAATGCCCTTAAAAGTGCCTTCAGAGGCCTCTTTAAAGGCACCATTAATCTGTTCGACTGAAACAGATTGATCGAGCTCGCAAGTAAAGTCCGTAATGGATCCGTTTGGAACAGGGACACGCATGGCCATACCGTCTAGCTTCCCTTTCAAATCTGGAATAACCAATGTGACTGCTTTAGCAGCCCCTGTAGTTGTTGGGATGATAGATTGAGAAGCAGCCCGTGCTCGTCTAAGGTCTTTATGTGGAGAATCCTGAAGACATTGGTCACTGGTAAATGCATGAACCGTATTCATAATCCCTTTCACAATACCAAACTGATCGTGAAGAATTTTTACAATCGGCGCCAAGCAGTTCGTGGTGCAGCTAGCGTTAGATACTGCTTTTATATCCGGTGTATAATCTGAGTCATTAACACCCATTACAATGGTCTTAATGTTATCTTTCGCAGGAACTGTCAATATGACTTTTTGGCCCCCAGCTTCAATGTGACTCATATATCCGCCATATTTTCCTTCAGCTGAAGTAAAAATGCCTGTTGACTCTATTACAACATCGATTTTAAGTTCTTTCCAGGGTAATTCTGATGGATTCTTTATATCAAAAATAGGGATTTCTGTCCCATTTACAATAATTGATTTTTCCTTAGATGATACGTCTCCTGAAAAACGACCATGTATGGAGTCATATTTTAATAGATGGGCCAAAGTACCCGCATCTGTTAGGTCATTGATCGCCATCACTTCAATATCGTCACGTTCCTGAATCACCTTAAAGACCATTCGTCCAATTCTACCAAAACCATTGATCGCAACCTTAGTGGTCATAAGCAACATTCCTTTCCTAAGTAGATTCTCAATAAAAAGAACAACATATTAGCAAATTCTAGAAAGAAGTGGAACGCTAAAAATTATTACACGACTGAATTCATGTCTGTTTGCATGCAATTGGGGGTAAGTAAATATGGAATCTAAGCCCCTTTCCGAGCTCTGACTCCACCATAATATTCCACTTGAGGTCTTTTTCAATTCCCATCTTCATACTATAGGTCCCGATACCATGACCATGTTTTTTATCTGCTGTGGATCCAAAATCAAAAAAATGAGCGACTTGTTCTTTTGAAATGCCGCCTGCGTTATCTTCCAGGATTATAGCAATACCACCCTTTTTTTTGTTTCGAAATAAATGGGGATTTTTCACCTTTTTTTGATATGTATCTATATCGTAGGCTAAAATATTAAAGACCGATTTAGGGGGGTGGTTTTGTTTCCGAATCCATTCTTTTCGTATCGCTTCATAGGTGTTCTTAACGGCATTATTGATAACTGAAGCCAATATATTTTTATCTGTATTGAAAATCGTATCCAATTGACACTCAACATGAATATCTAATGTGGGATTATATTCAGCATCATTTGCTATTTTAATCTCCTCAAGCACTTTTCTCAGAGAGTATGGTTTGATATATGTTCTGTCTATACCTTTGTAGTAAGACATTGTTCGTTCTTGCAAATTCCACAACTCTCTCGCATTTGATTCTAAAAATCGTTTATAGAACTCCCTTTTCTCTGGGTATTTATTGGAAAATTTCATAAATGACATGATACTAAGAACTTTATTCGCTGAATCATGTACGTATCGGCCCATATTCTGATATCTCCGTTCAATTTGTGCGATTGCATTCTTTATGGATTTATTTTCTTTTTGAAGTTGCTTATTTTTTTCTACCTGTTGATTTACTTCATTCACCAACTGATACAAATCATTATATAAAGAGTGCTCTTGTTTATCTTCACTGAAAAGCGCTTTTAATGAATTCATTTTCCGACTCCTTTTACCGACTCTTTGGTTTCCTCCGCGCCTCTATAAAAACATGTTAATTCTATACTATATATCGGATTATTTTAACGTTTTTTTGCACTAATTTTTCGTGTTTCTTTTTATACACATCTGTCCATCTTATAGCTTTGATTTCCGTATCTTTTAATGGCCATTTGTCCACTTTAACGTTTTATTCTTCATTTTTTACCGTTCCTTTTCAATCCCCCTTACCACCCGAAAGCCGTTTCTCTTTATCCAATTCATCAATGTTTTGCGATTACAAATGTCATACCCCAGATCTCTAAATGCCTTCACAATCTGATTCCATGTCATATTAGATCGGAGCATTGTATGAATGCGCATGGCAATTTTCCTATCTCCGTTTGGAAGTTTAACAACTGGCAATGCGGGCCTCCATCATTCTGTACAAACGTTTACGCTATGACTATAGATCAGCACTTATAAAACAGTTTATCACACAGGCGGATGGTCTGAGATCTCTATAGTGCTGTGTTTATACTTAAAGTGCTTGGCGACTATGCACAAATATGGTAACATTTGTGTTTCAATATGGATTCTATCTGCACTGGTATTTTCCATGAAGGTGGGATAGACCCACTTTTTTACTATTTAACCAAGGATACTATCATGATAAAAATTGATAATTTTGCTCAAGTCACTGCCCAAATTGAAACAGAACGGGGTGTTAGTAAACAAGCCTTGAAAGAGGCGATTGAACAAGCACTGATTTCTGCATGCAGGCGTCAATACACTGAAGAAGCAGTATTAAATGCTGTCATTGACCCTGAAACGGGGGAAGCCCGTATCATGCAAACCAAAACTGTGGTTAAGAAAATAACCAACGACTTGCTTGAGATATCTGTAAAAGAGGCTAAGAAAATAAAGAAAACGGCTAAAATAGATGAAGAAATTACGTTCGAAGTGATTCCATCTGATTTTGGTAGAATAGCTGCACAAACAGCTAAACAAGTCATCATTCAACGAATTAGAGAAGCGGAGAAAACAGCCATTCTGGATGACTTCAAATCTAAAATTGGCAGTTTAGTAACAGGTACCATTCAGCGTATTGAACCTTATGGCTATCTCGTTAATTTAGGGCGTACCGAAGCTCTTTTACATCACAAAGAGCAGATCCCCGGCGAAACATACAATATAAAGGACAAAATAAGATTATATGTATCTGATGTCGTTCAGTCTCCCAAGGGCCCCAAGATCATTATTTCTCGGACTCACTCTGGCTTTCTAAAGTGTCTATTTAATCTTGAAATTCCTGAAATTGATGACGGTATCATAGAGATTAAGAGTATATCCCGTGAGCCTGGAAAACGCTCAAAAGTGGCTGTTAAAACCAATAACCCTAGTATTGGCGCAGTCGGCACCTGTGTTGGGCATCTTGGATCCCGGATTCAGTCTATTATCAAAGAGCTAGGAGATGAAAAGATTGACATTCTTGAGTGGGATGAAGATATTGAAGTATTTATTGGCAATTCCCTAAAGCCAGCTCAAATTACCAAGGTCAAAATCACCAATGAAGAACAGAGACAGGCCACAGCAGTTGTCCCTAATGACCAACTATCATTAGCGATTGGAAAAAATGGGATTAATGTCAGGTTGGCCGTCAAGTTGACAGGCTGGAAATTAGACATCAGTAATGAGGATGACTTTCAAAAGAAAGAACGTGATTCTGGATTATCATTAGCAGAAAAGATGCAACTTGAAAAAGAAAAAAATAAAGAAGAATCAGATTCTGACCCGGATGAAAACAAGAAACCAGACATTATGGATTCTGAAGAAACAGGTTCTGAAGAAACAGTACCTGAAGATACTCAACCTATTAAAGTCTCTATTGTTGCGAAAGAACTCAAAATGAAAACAGCTGATCTTATTGAAAAAGCCCAAACTTTTGGCGTATCTATTAAAAGCAACCGTGTCACTTTATCTCCTGATCAAGTAAAAACTATTCGGGAAAATTTTTCAATATGAATGTTCAAATATTATCGCGACAGTTTGGCAAAAAACCTAAAGATTTCTTAAAAGTTCTTGTGCAGTCTGGCATTAGAGTAAAATCTCTTACAGCTAAACTGAATAAAGACACTATCGATGCCATTTACACATTGCAAAAAAAGTTACAGGAGACACAGCAATTACCATCATCAGATGAAACGCGTGAAGCCCAAACTATTTTAATGGACGACAACCATTTAACCATTAATCAATTATCTGTTGTTTTAAATCTTCACCTAACGGAAGTGATGAAAGCCATTTTAGAAATGGGTCTCTCATTAAACCTGAATTCTGAAGTAGATTTTTCCAATGCTGCTGAAATAGCAATGAGATTTAATATAACCCTAAAATCAAAGGAAAAAGATACAAGAAAATCACAAAATATTATTCGCGATAAAATCGATCAAATTTCTCTCCAAGAATTGGAGGATAATCCTCAGTCATTAGTTATCAGGCCACCCGTTATCACCATTATGGGGCATGTAGATCATGGTAAAACCCTGCTCCTTGATGTTATCAGGCAATCTAATGTTGTAGAAAAAGAGGCTGGGGGAATTACGCAACATATTGGTGCTTACCAAATTACAAAGAAAAACCGTACGTATACTTTTTTAGACACACCCGGCCATGCTTCATTCACCACTCTTAGAGCAAGAGGTGCTCAGGTAACTGATATAACCATTCTAGTCATTGCTGCTGATGATGGCATCAAACCCCAAACAATCGAAGCAATTGACCATACAAAGGCAGCTGGAGTGCCTATCATTGTTGCAATCAATAAGATTGATAAACCCGGCGCAGATATTGAAAGGTGTAAACAACAATTGTCTGAACATGACTTAACACCAGAGGATTGGGGTGGTTCCACAG
>JABSQL010000035.1 GCA_013215865.1 Candidatus Margulisiibacteriota bacterium | reverse complement strand
TAAACCACTTAAAACATATTTTGGAAGCAGCAGGCTCTTCTCTTTCTAAAGTATTAAAGGTCACCGTCTATTTGACGGATATCTCTCATTTCACCACATTTAATACACTTTATAGCGAGTTTTTTCAAAAACCCTACCCTGCTCGTGCTGTTATCGAGGTGAGCCGACTACCAAAAGACGTGTCCGTTGAAATTGATGCTGTTGCATTGGCCGCCTAAATCAGATGGCCATTCACCCTAAAACCCAAAAATTTATTCAAGAGTTTGTCGATGAGTATGGGAAAGACAATAATGAGAAATATCTTGCAGATGCCCTTTTTAGTTTAATTAAAATGGCCAAGGAGCACCATGATTCATTAGATTGGCGCTTGATCCGTACATTTCTAAATGAATTAAGAGACTCTTTTAAGGTATTTACCCCCTATCGAGACATCCGAAAAGTGTGCATGTTTGGCTCTGCCAGAACAAAGCCTCAAGATCCAGAGTATAAAATGGCCGAGCTTTTTGCCAAGAAAATCACTCATGAAAAATACATGGTTATCACGGGTGCAGGTTCTGGGATAATGGAAGCCGGGAACAAAGGGGCACATAAAGATAAAAGTTTTGGTGTGAATATCAACCTTCCTTTTGAGCAGGATGCCAACCCGTATATCGCCTTCGACACCAAACTGGTATCTTATAAATATTTTTTCACACGAAAGTTAATGTTCACTAAAGAATCTGATGCGGCTGTTTTATTCCCAGGAGGGTTTGGCACATTGGACGAAGGGTTTGAAAGTCTTACTCTAATTCAAACAGGAAAGTCAAAACCCCGGCCCGTGTTATTAATGTCGACCCCAGACAACATGTTTTGGGAGCAATGGGTGAAGACCATCAAAAAACAACTTTTAGAACAAGGGCTTATATCTGAACAAGATTTAAAGCTTTTCAAAATCGTTAAAAATGTTGATGAGGCCGTCAACATTATCTTGAATTTTCATCGCATTTATCATTCGGTAATTTTTAGTGATGGCTATTGTATCATACGGCTCAACCAATCTTTATCAGATAACAATATTCAGGAATTGAACGACTTGTACAAAGATATTATCATAAGTGGGAAAATCACCTCTGCTGGGCCGCTGCCGATTGAGAAACGGTTCAAAGAATTTTTGGACAAACCGAGACTCGGGTTCAATTTTGATAACTTTAGTTTTGGCAGGCTCACTCAGATGATCGACACTATTAATCAGTTTTGAGGTTAACCATGTTTCAGTTAATTATTAAAGGTGGGCCCGTGATGTTTTTATTGCTCTTATGTTCTATCGGTGGTGTGTATATCATCATCCAAAAAATGCTTTTCTTAAAAATTTATCACACCAATATTAGCCCCCTTATTGACAAGGTGAAGCACAATTTATCCACCATTGGCGTTGATGACACCATTAAAGCGCTTCGTCACGAGCGTGGGATTATATCTCGGGTCATCACATGCGCGATAAAATTGGCCCACCTTCCTAGGGAAGATGTGCAAGAAGGCATCAAAGAAGCCACATACAAAGAGCTCCCGAAATTAGAAAGGAACATGAATTTTTTATCTAGCATTATCACTGTTGCTCCTATTTTAGGTCTGTTAGGAACCGTTCTGGGTCTGATGGATATTTTCAATGTCATATCAGGTGGAGGTCTGGGAGACACAGCCGCACTTTCTTCAGGCATCGCAGAAGCCTTAATTACCACTGTTACAGGTCTTTTGATATCTATTCCTTTCATTTTTAGTTATCAGTACTTAAATCACCGAATTGATTGTTTTTCCATGGACCTGGACCGCATATCGAATGAAATAATCAATTACAGCCGACTGAAAACACCCCCTGTTTCTCAGAGTTAAAAATGGCCTTTTACAAACCTACCCGACATCATATTCGCTTTGAACTTGCGCCTCTTATCGATATCATTTTTATATTGATCATATTTTTTGCCATATCAACGACTTTGATCACTCAACAAAAAGGTCTCAAATTGCAACTTCCCGCAGCCAAAACCGTATCTTCACACCAAAAAGGTCTTCACATTTCCATCGATTCGGGGAAATTGATTTATCTCAATCGAAAGAAAATCACCATTTCTCAAATAAAAGGAGCGATCTCTTCTCAAATGAAAGCGGATCCAAAACTGCAGGTCACTCTTAATGCAGACCAAAAGACACCGTACGTCCTCCTCATACACGTTTTAGATGAAATCAGGCAGGGAGGGTGCTACAACATTGTTCTAGAAGCCAAGAAGAAGACAGCATGACTTTTTCAGATAAAGGGATCGACCGTATCTCTTTAAGTGTGTCTCTTATTCTACATATTCTGATTCTATTTTTGAGTTTTCCATACTTTGCAACACCTCTCGTTTCAAAGGAAGTTCAATACCAGATACCTGTTGAGCTTGCCATTAGCACTGTTCAGCCTACACCCAAAAAGGCACCAAAGAAGGTTGCCAAAAAAATACCTAAATCTGTCAAAACAGTGGCATCCGCACCTAAACCTAAGCCAACATCACTTCCTGGAGATAGAAAAAAACCCGCTATAAAAGGTACCCACACGCCGACATACCCCAAAACAGCTTTAAACCATGAATGGAGTGGAACAGTAGTCGCTGAGGTCACCGTAAATTCTGATGGTATTGTCACATCTATTGCTATTCTCAAGTCTACTGGACACACTGTCCTAGATGAAGCTTTTAAAAGAAGTCTAAATAGGTATACCTTTTTACCCAAGCGTGAAATGGGAAAGAATAAAGTGGGAAAAACACGTGTCCGTTATACATTTAAATTGGAGGGATAGTTATGAATAAGTTGTATCTATTATTAATATTCGGGTGTGCAATACTGCTTACCCCGATCTGCGCTGAAGAAGTAAAGTCACCATTACTATCGATTGATAACGAATTTATACGTATTATTATCAATAATGAAGCGTATGATACGGGCCGCTTTTCCATTGAGACTACGCAAGGTGATCCCCAACGACTATCAGATGATAACCAACCTCTCATTTATGGACGACCCAAACCATGGACATCGTTTACAACCATATTCATTGATGGAGAATCATATATTTTTGGTGGACCAACAAAGAAAAGGGCCGGAAAAAGAGGCCCATTCGGCAAGCTCATTTCTCAACATATGATGGATGGCAATTTGATAACAATATGTCAATTTGATTCTATATTTGTCACCCAAACCCTTTCATTTTTCAGAAATCCCCAAACGCGTGTAAAAGACATGGCCCTCATATCTTATACCGTTGATAACAAAGGGAATCAAGAAAAGAAAATTGGGGTCCGTATTATGATGGACACCCAGTTGGGAAGTAATGATGGCGCTCCTTTTAGAATTGGATCGATGGCTGTTGAGTCAGAAACAAAATTCCAGGATTCAACCATTCAAGATTTTTGGCAGACCTTTGACAATCTTGCCTCTCCGAATGTGATTGCGCAAGGAACTCTTTCACTCAAAGATGCCCACATACTGGCACCTAACCGAATGTATTTGGTCAACTGGGGTACTTTAGCGGATCATCCCTGGGATTTCACCTTCAAAGAAGGCAACTCGTTTGTAAGAACGGGTGAAACAGAGAAAGATACCTCCTTGGCATTATATTGGGACCCTATTTCTGTTGCCTCTAAAACCAAACGAACGGTTAAAACATTGTATGGACTGGGTGGTCTCACATTATCGCCTGGTGAATTAAGTCTTGGCCTTTCCAGTCCCTCAGAGATCGTAGAAACATCAAAAAACGACATTTTGGTCGTGGGTTATGTGTATAATGCGGGGGGATTTACATCTAAAAACACCTATGCGACACTCACTATTCCTGATGGGTTTGAAGTCATTCAAGGTCAAGCCAAGCAAAATATAGGGGATATTCCGCCAGGTAGCTCAAAGCAAATAGCCGTTAAACTGGCCTTAAAAGGCGCTAAAAAAGGCATCCACCACTTTAAACTAGATGTTATTTCAACTACCTTAGATGCCAATAACATTTCAAGAAACATAGATGTTTTGGGCCCTCCAGACCTGTTATATGCCTTAACTGCACCTAGTGAAATCAGCCCCAGTTACAATGAATACTTTGATGTATCTCTAACAGTAAAAAATCCGGAACCATTTGATTTATACGGTATTCAATCGAAAATCCAATTAGACAATGCATTTTCCATCCCTGATTTTGATATTGGCGAAAAAGAAATCGATGTTCTAAAACCAGGACAGGAAATACGCCTAAACTGGAAACTTCAACTCAATAAAGCGGCAAGAAATCGACATCCTATTATACTTTCTTTGGAAAGTGCCTTAACCCAAAAAGCCACTATCACACATATGCTCAATATCACATTGAAACCACAGCAGGTATCACTCCTCACCAGTTTAGAAACCATTCAAGAAGGAGACTATTTTTATGTCGAGCTTAACTTGAAAAATGCAAAACCTTTTGATCATTTATCGCGTACTCTTGTATTTGATGATGAAATATTAGATCTTATTCGAATTTCACCTGGATACTTCGTATTAGATTCCCACCAAACAGAAAAGATCATAATAGAAAAGAACAAAATCATGATTTCAAATCTCTACAATACAGAAAGTGCCTTTAATTTTTCGATATGTAAAGTTCATTTTAAGGCCAAAAGAGTAGGTGAATATCAAATTCTCTTGAAAAATCAAGGAAAAATAGAGACAATGTCTCCTATTGTAATAGAATCTAAATCCACTGGAGGATCAAAATGAAAATTCTTTATTCCCTTTTATTGTTATGTTTCATATCTAATATATCTGTTGCGGAGAATGTCATTACAGACATTCCCAAAAGTGACCCATATTACTCATCAGTTGAAAATGTTGTAGACAAAGGCTACATGTCAATTTTTGGTAATCAGTTTTATGGAGATCGTACCATTACAAGAAAGGAGTTGGCTATTGTAGTGGACCGCATTAACACCCGACTTGAAAGCAGCAACCCCTTTTCCAAATCAGATGTTCAAGAGCTCACAAATTTATCTCAGAAATTCAAAACGTACCTAGCTGAAAATGAAACAGAAAGTAATACATCTAAAGACAGTGTTTCCAAAATACTTGGTGAACAGAAAGTATTGAACCACGATCTTTCTCAAATTAATGCCGAACTGAGAAGTGAATTATCTGTGGTAAAGCAAGAACAAGAAACGCAAAAACTATACACTTGGATAGGAATAGGGGCTGTAGGCTTACTATCCCTAATTGCGAATT
>JABSQL010000349.1 GCA_013215865.1 Candidatus Margulisiibacteriota bacterium | reverse complement strand
CTTATGTTCTCTGCATACAATCTCAGAAGGTTAATCTCAATTGTTGGCCTAAATCAACTCAAAATTCACCTCAAAGAACTCTGCGCTTTAATTAATCTTATTATCAGCACCCTAAAGGCTAAACCTGCCCTTCTAAACCATTACCGTTTTATCTTTTTAAAGGGCTAAATCAAATCCAAAAACCCCTTACAAACAATCTGCTTTTTAATATCTTTCAGGTTATTAGACGAACTGACGTTGGGCTTCATTCCGATTTCACTGACACATTTGTAATTGATTTTCATGTCAACAGTCAATAAAAAAACATAATTCATGCGAAGTAATTGATTTTCATGCTATATTTGTAACCGTATTTCATAAACAAGAAGCATGAGTAACTACTTTTCACAGAAAATAACCGAATTTCACGGAAGACCCACTCCTGAACCTGGTTTTCTAGCGGGATATGCATTTTTAATAGCAGAAATTGAAAGGAATGCTAAGTCAATTATTCCATTACCTGACAGACTTGCCATTATTACAGAAAAGCATCAGCGTTACAACACTGACCAATGGCAAGTATTTACAATAAGACATCAGCCCAATAAAGACCTTACAAGCCATCTAGCATTTGCTTTAAAATATGAAGGAATCGATTTATATATATTAAAAAAATTCTTCCTGTATACAAAAGATGAACCAGTAATTAGTATGATAAAGAAAGAGCCAACGAGTCAATATAGCAGACGAGTTTGGTTCTTATATGAATGGTTAATAGGTGAAACCCTCGAAATACCAGATTTGAAGACAGGAACATATGTTGAAATTGTTAACCCTAAATTACAATTCACAGGCAATTCAATAAATTCTACTCGGCATAGAATAAAAAACAACTTACCAGGAACTCCCGAATTCTGTCCGATGATCAGAAAAACCGAGAAAATCGAAAACTTAATAGCAAAAGACTTATCAGGATCGATCGAAAAAGGATTAGACGGCAGAGATAAAGAACTTATAAGAAGAACCGCAGCATTCTTACTATTGAAAGACTCCAAAGCTTCCTTTGCTATAGAAGGAGAATACCCACCCAATCTTAGAGCAAGGAATTGGGGTAAAGCAATCGGACAAGCAGGAAAAAAGCAGCTAACAATCGAAGAACTAGAACGACTTCAAAACATAGTTATCGGAACAAAAAAGCTGAAGAATATGGGATTAAGAACACAGGAAGGATTTATTGGAGAGCACGATCGCGAAACCTTTTCTCCATTACCTGATCATATTTCAGCTAAGTTCAAAGACTTACCCTCCTTAATGAAAGGTCTATTGGATACAAATAACCTCTTACAAGATTCAGAATACGACCCTGTTTTAGCTGCCACCACTGTAGCTTTTGGATTCGTATTTATTCACCCTTTTTCAGATGGTAACGGTCGTATACACCGCTATATGATTCACCATATATTAACTCGAATGGAATATACAAAAAGGGGAATGATTTTTCCTGTATCAGCGGCCATACTTAATAGAATTGATGAGTACCAGTCAATCTTGGAGTCATACTCTTCTCAAAGAATAGACCTAATTGAATGGAAACCGACAGCAGATCATAATGTTAAAATTCTAAGTGATACCATTGATTTATATCGCTACTATGACCTTACCGAACAGGTTGAGTTTTTGTATGAATGTGTAGAGGAGACTATTGAAAAAATAATACCAGATGAATTGAATTATTTAGAAAAATATGATCGAATGACGCAATACATTAATACTTATTTGTCCTTGCCCGACACTAAAGTGGATTTACTAATCAAGTTTCTAGATCAGAATAATGGTAAATTATCAAAGAATAAAAGACAAAAGGAATTTGATGATTTCTCCGATGAAGAAATCTCATCAATTGAAGAAAATTTTCAATCGATTTTTGAAATAGATGACAAATAAAACGAAAGCCCAACACTTAGCGATCAAAATTAAGTGGGTCCGTGGGATCCCACTAATTTTATTGCTTTGTTGCACTGAACACCTTCGGGCTTCCCCTCTACATATTAGCTACTTACCCCCTGTGCAGAATCAATAATTTCCCTTTTGGTTTTTTCGTGTTTTGGGCATACCTCTTATAGTAAGCTCATTGGTTTTTTTTAATGCTTGCGAGCAATTATCACTTTTCAACAGTTTTGTAAGTGTTAGTACCATTCATCTTGTAGGTGCTTTTAATAAGTTTTGCAAGTTGCTCCCGATGACTGACTGATGGCGGATAGCGTTTTAATAGGAATTAAGTTAACCCCCAAAGCCAAAGCTTTGGCTAATTAGGTAAACGAAAATATGTACTTTTAAATCGCCCTACCAAAACATAGATTGGGCGTTGGCAATAATTAAATGAAAATTAAATTACAAATACTCTTTCTATCGACCCTAATTGCTGCAGTAACCTACGGCCAATCAACAGAATTTAACATTGCTCTTGATGCATTTTCCAATCAAGACCAAATTACGGGTAGACTTTATGTAGCGTTAAGTAAAGACACCACTTGGAATTTCAAATGGGGTCCGAATGGGAGCACACGCCAACCTGTATTCGCAATGGATCTAAAAAATCACTCTACCCTCTCACCTGTAACTATTGGACAACAAGCATTGCACTGGCCGGATTCAATTTCAATAAATTCTTTAGAACCCGGTCTCTATCAATGCTTCGCATTTGTAGATGTAAACAATACCGAAAGTGATTATTTAAATGCCGAAGG
>JABSQL010000348.1 GCA_013215865.1 Candidatus Margulisiibacteriota bacterium | reverse complement strand
TGGAAGTCTTTTCGATCTATTACTAACTTTGTCGATTTGGTTATCATCAACAGACAATTAATGGACCCTCAAACGTATATTTCCTACCATCAACAATGGCTATCTCATATCCCTTATGAGTCTCTCACATTCTTAACCATTGATCCGGTTCCTATTGCAGCATCAGATATTCGAGACAGAATACAGTTATATCAAGATGTATCCCACTTGCTTCCCCCCGAAATTCATACTTATGTCAACCGCCATCATTTATATGAGGGAATCCCAAAATGATTTTAGGGTTAACTGGAAGAGTGGGTGTCGGTAAATCTCATGCCTTAGACATTGCCCGTTCCCATTTCATCGCTGACGTCATTGAGTTGGATGAAGTGGGCCATATGCTTCTGAAAAGACCCGAAATAATTCAAGAACTCACCCGCACATTCGGACCAGACATCATTGTGGAAGGTGGCATTAGCCGGCCTCTTTTGGGAAAACGTGTCTTTTCAAACCCTTCTGAGCTTGCCACGCTGAATGCCTTTATCCACCCTATTATAAAAGAAACCGTAGAGATTCAGATTGACAATAAAAAAGGGGATTGGATCATTTGTGGCGCCCTTCTCCATGACATACAACTAGATACCCTGTGCGACACCATTGTGGTTATTGATGCAAAAGAATCTGATATTAAAGAGCATATTGGAGAAAAATATCCTCGGATTGGCCCCTCTCAAAAAAGCCTTTCAGAATATAAGATTCTGGCGGATCATATTATTGTAAATAACTACGACTCAACATTTGAAGCATCCTGCATATCTACGTTTCAAACGGTTTTTAAATCTAAATACTAACTGTCTAATAGATCAAAGACGATAAACTATCTGGTATTTTCCAGGAATATGAAAAGTGTTACTATAGTCCATATGGATTTTGGAACGGTTATAACTGCGATGGTCACACCTTTCGACAAAGATGGGTCTGTACATTATGAAGAAGCGGTTCGTCTGGTACAACACCTCATAGATCATGGATCCAATTCTATTGTATTAGCAGGCACAACGGGAGAAGCGCCCACCCTGACACATGACGAAGAGTTTCGTCTATTCAAACATATTATTGATCATTTTAAAGGCAAAATTCCTATTATTGCGGGCACAGGGTCAAACTCAACCGCCACCGCCATTAAATCAACACAGGAAGCCGCCGAAATGGGCGTTGACGCAGTTCTTCAAGTGGTCCCTTATTACAATAAACCCTCACAGGAAGGGCTCTTTCAACATTTTACTGCAGTGGCAGATAATAGCACTGTGCCTATTTTTTTATACAATATCCCCGGCCGAACCAGTCTGAATATGGAACCAGAAACCATTGCAAAACTCTCTCATCACAATAAGATCATCGGGGTTAAAGAAGCGAATGGCATCTGCCAAGTTGAAGCCATCCGGTATCAAACTTCTGATGATTTCCTCATATATTCTGGTGATGATGATATGACCTTGCCTTATATGGAAAAAGGCGCACATGGTGTGGTGTCCGTTGCGTCTCACCTGGTAGGCGATAAAATTCAAGAAATGATTTCTTTGTTTAATACGGGTAAGAAAGATTTGTCTGATGCAATATCTAAACAACTTGTTCCTTTATTTAAAGCGCTCTTTATAACCACAAACCCCACACCCATTAAAGCAGCTATGACCATGCTAGGCTTCCAAGTGGGAGATCCCCGCTTACCTTTAATACCTGCCACGGAAGATGAAAAACAATGTCTCAAAACGGCTTTATTAGGCCTTGGCATTTTGGATCAATAAGAGATTAGTAGGATCATTATGGCTAAATCCGAATACCGCTATATATCCTCCCAGAACCAGGACCTTCTTTTCGATAGGAAAAATAATGCTCATTCTGGCAAGACGTACATACTTTACAATCTATGACATGTGATTTGGAAATATCAATTTGCTCTCTGATCTGTTTCATATTTTCTTCGACCAAATCCATCTCATAACAGTTTGTACAAATTCTTGGGCCCAACCATATTTTAAACCCATCAATCAACCCATACTCTGCCTGAATTTTGGATAATACTTTCTTCAATATTCCCATCTCTGTTCCCTTTCTACCTGCATGAATCGCTGCAACAAGAGGGTTGGGGTGAAAAATCAAAACAGGTAAACAATCTGCAGATCTTACCAAGAGTAGCTGATTTATTTGTGTGGATATTAGGGCATCTGTATGTGGCACCTGACGTTTATTATCTTGAGATACATATTCTGAGTGCGTCAATGAATCTATTATTTGGATTTGATCCAAATGTACTTGATTCATTTCCCAAACAGTTTCGTGTGGTAAATGAGTGAGTATATCTTCTAACGTATCTTTCCGAGTCGAAAGACACGATGACACCCGTGAATCTGGAATAACATTAAAAAGAGCCATACACACCCTTTTTATTTGATTTTCTCACCACGTATTGTCCAGGTAAACAAGATATTCTATTTGTGATCTCAAACTGCGTCACCATCGATAATAACGGTCCAATAGGAACACCTGATCGACATGATAACTCATCAACATGTATCGGTTTTGAACTGACATGAGTCCATACAGATTGCTCTTGAAGCGTGAAAGAATGATCAGGCAGATCTTCCAATTTTTCGGCTGATTGTCTGGATACAAAATTTAAATATGGGTATGCTTTATACACATCTTGAGCAGATTGAACCAGTTGCGCACCATTCTCTAATAATGAATGAGGACCCTCTGATAGAGGAGAGAATATAGACCCAGGAACGGCAAATACATCTCTATTCTGCTCTAAAGCGTGCCGAGCCGTTATCAATGCACCACTTCTTTTGCCGGCTTCAATGACAAGGGTGCCTACAGACAGCCCACTAATAATTCTATTTCTAAGCGGAAAGTGGGTTTGGTGCGACCCAACCCCAGGTGGATACTCTGTTATCAATAACCCGTGTTGTCCCATTTTTTTAAATAACTCTGTGTTGTGTACAGGGTATATTCGATCAATTCCTGTTCCTAAAACTGCAATCGTTTGGAGTTGATTTAAGAGCGCTGTTTCATGTGCAACTGCATCAATACCTCTTGCTAAACCAGATACAATGACAAAATTGTTACCCAAATCTTCTATTAAATGTTGGGTGACAGCCTTTCCATATGATGTCATTTGTCGAGAACCCACAATGGCCAATAACGTTTTTGACAAAAATGATCGCTCACCTTTGTAATATAATACACAGGGTGGGTCATGGATTTCCTTTAACTGCTCTGGATACTGGGCATCTTCAAGAGTGATGTAAGATACCTGATTTTCTAATAGCGCGTTTTTATATAGATTATGGTCATAACACCTGGCTCTTTTAAGGTATAGATCTCTGGTGGCACTGGAAACACTTCTGGAATAAAGGAGCTTCTCGAGGAGAAAAGGAATATCTTTTAGATGTTGCAATTTTTCTAGAAGAATGGAAGCCCATTGAGGGCGATCATAGCAAATGGCATTAAGTGCTAAACATAGGTCAGATTTTTGGGGCATAACCGATCCTTTATCTCTTTATCAATTGCCAGAATCTCATGGATAGAGGGACTGTCAACTTGGACACATTGTTCCACAACTTGAGTCACTTTGTCAAAAATGTGTTCAAATTGGATATCCCCATTTAAAAATTGAGACACAATCGCTTCATTCGCTGCGTTCATAACGGCAGGATAGATCCCCCCTTTTTCACCACACTCATACGCCAATTTCAAAAGAGGGAATTGATTTGTATCTGGTTTCTGGAATGTGAGTGGCGGAAGCGTTGCCAATTCTGTTTTAGGCCATGGATTGTTACACCTTTTGGGATACGTTAACACAGCCTGAATGGGTAATCGCATATCTGGCAAACTCATTTGTGACAACAAGGTACCATCATCAAATGCCACCATACTGTGAATAATACTTTGAGGATGCACGATCACTTCAATTTTAGAATATGGCACCTGAAATAAGTGATGTGCCTCTATCACCTCCAGCCCCTTATTCATCATGGTTGCTGAATCAATAGAAATTTTAGACCCCATTTTCCAATTAGGGTGATTGAGCGCCTCTTCACGGGTAATGCTACTAAACGTGTGTTTCGGTCTGTTTAGAAAAGGGCCACCCGAAGCTGTTAAGATAAGTCTATCAATTGTAGACATATCTCCGCTGACTCCTGACAAACAATGCTGGATGGCTGAATGTTCAGAGTCTATGGGTAAAATCGGCACCTTCCTCTTTTTCGCCAATGCCATAATGATATCTCCAGCAGAAACCAACACTTCCTTACAGGCTAATCCGATGGAAATACCATTTCCAATCGCTTCAAATGTCGGTGCGATACCTGCTGTCCCCACGATTGCAACAATCATTAAATCCGTCGACTCGATACGAGACAATGCAATTAAGCCTTCATTTCCAACCAAAATATCTATTTTCAATTTATAACGTTTTAAAAATTGCGACACCTCTTCTCTGTCTGATTTGGAATGAACGGCCACATACTGGGGTTTAAATTGGAGAATTTGAGATTTTAAGGTTTCAATTTGGCGATGGCAAGATAATCCTATAACTTTAAACTGATCTGGAAATTGAGCCACGATTTCCAGTGTCTGTTTTCCAATAGAGCCGGTTGATCCCAGTATGGTAATTCGCTTCATTGATCTATCCATTAATAATAAAATATACCAAGGGCATCACAAGCATTACACTGTCGGCTCGGTCATAGAAACCGCCATGACCCGGTAGCATATGAGAAGAATCTTTAATTTTAAAATGGCGTTTTGTTAAAGATTCATGGAAATCGCCGACCTGAGATAATATTCCAATAGCGAACCCTAAAGGCAGGTATAAACTCATATCTAAGCCAAATTGTGTAACAAATATGACTGCAACACCTATACATCCCAATAGACCCGTTAATGATCCTTCAATCGTTTTATTCGGACTAATATGGGGTGCTATTTTGTGAGATCCAAACCATTTCCCGCCAAAAAAAGCAAAGATATCCACCGTCCAAATTGACACGCAGGCAAACCACATTGCCATCAGTCCATCTTGCCCCATTCTTAGCAAGAAAATATATGGCAATGTTAACAATGTCCATATCAGAATACGGCCCAATATCCGTATAGAAGATATAGAAAAGAAAATTTTATTCAGATA
>JABSQL010000347.1 GCA_013215865.1 Candidatus Margulisiibacteriota bacterium | reverse complement strand
ATTAAGGCGAATATTCCCTCTCGAATATCTTTTTTCCTTCAGTCTCAGATCGATTCACGGACCATTTTGGATATGCCCGGAGCAGAAAAATTGTTGGGGAAAGGGGATATGCTATATGCACCGGTGGGATCTTTAAAACCCAAAAGGTTGCAAGGCGTTTTCGTGAGTCATAAGGAAATTAAGCTGGTAGTGAACTTTATTAAAAAGCAAGGCAAACCCGAATACTTGACTGAAATCATGGATGTAGAACCGCTTCAAATAAAAGAATCTTCTTCAGAATCAGATGGAGATGAACTGTTGGAAGAAGCCACTCAGTTAATTCAAAACACTCAATATGCCTCGACCTCATATTTACAGCGGAAGCTAAGAATAGGGTATAATCGTGCGGCTAGAATAATGGATGAACTTGAGCAAAAGGGAGTTATTTCACCTTATGACAGTGAAAAAAAGGGGCGGCAAGTTATTGTTTAAGGGACTTTGTAATCTGTTTTAGCTGGTCAAGTTCAGTTTGGATAAGAGAAATATTCGTGGTGTTTTGGGTGATGTGATAGGGTGTGAAAATGGGGTCATTTCCGTTAGATTTTGTTTTGGTTCGATCCACGTTTTGGTTGATGGCATCAATTTCGGCAGAAAGGGATATTGCCTGATCTAAATACAGATTAAGTTCATCAATAGAATGGGTTGATCCTTTGATAGATGGATTGTTCTTTTTACTGGTTGTAGCCATTTTTTCACCTCTTCCTTTTTTTTTAGTCATATTACTTTCTTATGCTCGTTTTTGTCCTCTATATATATATCGAACAAAATTCAAAATAATTTCACTTTTTTGGCATAAAACAGAAAATTTCAATGGATGAGTTGTAATTGTGATTTTAAATTAAAAGGTCTGTATCTCTTGGGATAAAACCTGAATTGCGATAAACTATTCTCTGATGTCATTAGATAAAACAGAAACACTTCATATCGCAATGTTAGGCTTGGGTCATGTGGGTCAGGGTGTTTGCCGTATTTTGAGCCAAAACAAATCGGGTATTGAAACCCGGATCGGAAAGAAAGTGGTTCTTAAATCTATATTTGTGAGAAACACTCAAAAATATGCTGATATAGATGTTGGGCAGGCTACGCTAACCTCAAAAATTGAAGATATCTTAGAAGACCCTGATATAGATATTATGATCGAAGTGATGGGCGGGGAGCGGCCTGCCTATGAGTATGTATGCAAGGCCCTTAAAAAGGGGAAACATGTGATTACAGCCAATAAAGAAATGGTATGTAAACATAAGAATAATCTTTTTAAACTTGCAAAAGAACATGATTGCGACCTCTTCTTTGAAGCCGCAGTTGCGGGCGGCATTCCCATCATTCGGTGTTTAAAAGTGGGCTTCGCAGCCAATAAAATTCACTCACTTTATGGGATATTAAACGGGACAACGAATTATATTCTGACTCAGATTGAATCCGAAAAAAAACCTTTTGATGAAGTCCTAAAAGAGGCCCAAAGGTTGGGGTTTGCAGAAGCAGATCCTGAAATGGATATATCTGGACTGGATATTGCTTACAAATTGGTTATTTTGGCTGCAGTTGGTTTCAAAGTAGATATATCTTTAGAGCAGATTCAATATGAAGGTATCGAACAAATCACTTCAACAGATATAGCCTATGCCAATGAATTAGGATACACCATACGAATGCTGGCGATTGGTGATCAGCTAGAAACCAACCAACTTGTATTTAAAGTACATCCCATGTTGATTCCTCAAACGCATCCGTTGGCCAGCGTTAAAAAAGAGTTTAACGCCCTGTTTATAAAAGGCGATTTTGTTGGTGAGACCATGTTATACGGTAAGGGTGCGGGTGGCCTTCCCACGGGTTCTTCAATTGTATCTGATATGATTGATATTGCTTTTGGACATCTCAAGAACAGCCGTAGAAACCTAGAATATGAATTTAAATCTGTAGATTTATGTCCCATATCTGAAACATCCTCTAAATTTTACCTTCGGCTATTGGTTAAAGATGAGCCGGGTGTTATTGAGAAAATCGGATCTGTATTTGGAAAGCATCACGTCAGCATTTTAAAATTCATTCAAAAGGATAAAGTTGGTGAAGATTCTGAAACAGTGGTTGTGACCCACCTAGTGAAAGAAAATCATTTCTATAATGCATTAAAAGAGCTTAACTCTTTAAATTGTGTGATAGAGATTCATACAACGCTTCGTGTGGGATTGGACAACATAGAATAAGGTTTAATTTCTCAGAACGTTTGGAACTTGTTTAAAGCGTGGTTTCCGAAATGACTTGTGATTGATACCACTGCACAGTCTTCTCAAGACCCTTTTTCCAAGGCATCAAATCTTTATAGCCAAGATGGGATTCTGCATTTTCGATAGCTGCCAGGCTATCTTTAACATCCCCAGACCTAGGAGATTCATGTATTGCATCCACTTTTGATTCAGTCATTTGTTTAATGGTATCAGACAATTGATTAATAGAAATACGTTCTCCGCACCCAATATTAAAGGCACCTCCAAATGCCTCTGAGTCAGCAGTACACGCATTTATATTGGCTTTAATGACATTTTCAATGAACGTAAAATCACGTGTTTGTTCACCATTTCCATAAATGATAGGAGGCTCACCATTTAAAAATCCTGTGACAAATTTTGGTATGACAGCAGCATACTGGGATTCTGGACTTTGCTTGGGACCAAAAACGTTAAAATAGCGAAGTGAAATCGTGGGCAGTTGATAGACGGTGTTAAAAACAGCACAATAATGTTCACCTGTTAGTTTGCTAACCGCATACGGAGAAATGGGTCGGGGGATCATGGTTTCTATCTTGGGCAATGTGGGCGTATTTCCATATACAGATGAAGAAGAAGCAAACACAAATCGCTTGATACCTTCTTCTTTGGCTGCCCAAAGCATGTTTAAGGTGCCAGTTATATTGTTCTCATGATATAACAGGGGTTCTTCAATAGACCGAGGAACAGATCCCATCGCCGCTTGGTGGAGTACATAATCAGCGCCTTTAATGGCCTGTTTACAATCTTCAATGTGACGAATATCGCCTTCAACAAAGGAGAATAGTCCTTTATTCGGATGATCATCCACAAAAGATAGGTTTGTCCTAAGACCTGTAATAAAATTATCCATACCAACGACAGAATCTCCATTATCCAGTAGATATTGGACAAGATTAGACCCGATAAAACCAGCTGCACCGGTTACCAAATAAGTGGCCATTAGTCGTTAAACCGTGCGCCCTGAAGAGCGGAATGACAAGAACAGGGTGTTGATGTGTCTATAGTATCTACCATTTCAAAAATAACGGTTTTAATTTTTTCCATATTTTGCTGAAAAATAGCCAACATATCTTCAACAGACACAGGCTCTACGCCGTCGACTCCGATATCATAATCTGTAATGAGGGCAATGCCGCAATAACACATCTCAAGTTCACGTGCTAACACCATATCGGGATATTGGGTCATATTCACTACATCCCAGCCCATTTTAGAGAACCATTGACTTTCAGCCTTACTTGAAAAACGTGGCCCAGAAATAACAACGGCTGTTCCGCCGTTATGGCCACTTATTTTTTGAGCCCAAATAGTGTCATAGGCTGTTTTTTGTAAAATGGGGCAGTAGGGATTCGCTCCAGATATATGGGTTGTGATGGGACCATCATAAAATGTATCTTTTCGATTTTTGGTGCGGTCAATAAATTGATCGATCACCACAAATTCTCCAGGCTTTATCTTCTTTTGTAAACT
>JABSQL010000346.1 GCA_013215865.1 Candidatus Margulisiibacteriota bacterium | reverse complement strand
TTATGGGAGATACAGGCTCTCTTGCACTGGGTGCAGGATTTGCGGGGTTAGCGATTGTGCTTCAGGATCCCTTTTCATTGATTGCTTTAGGCGGTGTGTATATTTTGGAAACCCTCTCAGTTATCATTCAAACGGGATATTTTAAACTCACAAAGAAACGTATATTTTTAATGGCGCCATTTCATCATCATTTTGAATTGTTGGGTTACTCTGAGCGAAAAGTGGTCACACTTTTTTGGATACTGGGTGTGGTTTTTTTGATGATTTATATTTGGAGAATGCTAAATGGTTAATGTAGGCGTTTTGGGGACAGGGATTACGGGTAAGGCCGTAATAGATGTGTTATCTCGAATATCTGGGTATAGAATGTCCGATCTTGATCATGCAGATGTTATCGTGGTAAGTCCTGGGATTTCTCCCAAGTTATTTCCAAACACAAAAGCTGAAATTATTTCTGAAGTAGAGTTTGCCTATCGACTTTTTCATCGTCCACGGGCACCGTACACACCCGATTTGGTTGGCATTACAGGTACAAATGGTAAAACGACTGTGACAAGTATTATTGCCCACTTTTTAGATTGCCCATCTGCTGGGAATATAGGTATTCCTTTGATTTCATTTGTAGAAGATTCAAGACTATCCCCTCAAATCTCCGTAGAATTAAGCAGTTATCAACTAGAGCGGTGTGTTGAATTTAGACCAAAGGTAGGCGTATTTTTAAATGTGACACCTGATCATTTATCCCGTCACCATACTATCGAAGAATATGGGGCTCAAAAAGGAAAATTATTTCAAAATCAAAAAGAAGATGATGTTATCATTTATAATTCCCAAGACCCATTGGTCACATCAATAGCGAAGAAAACGAAGGCCAGAAAAATCCCCTTTTCTCTCGGACACCCATTTATGAAATACGTGTCAAATTCACCTTTAATAGGAACACATAATACCTTAAATTGTTTGGCAGCTATGTTAGCTGCTATAGAAATGGGGTGTAAGAGAGAAGATTTAATTGCCAAATTACCAAGTGTGTTACCACCCCCTCCCCGTCTTGAAAAGTGAAAGTCTGTAAACAAAAGAATGTTTATTAATGACTCCAAGGCAACGAATCCTGCATCTACCCGGGTAGCTGTAGAATCATTTAAGGAAGATATTCACTTGATTCTTTGTGGTGAGGATAAGGGAATTGATATTAGAGAATTTATAGAGTATTTGCATAGTCATGTTCAAACAATCACGGTGTTTGGTGGGTTAACTGACCGGGTGATTCATGAATCACAGACCCAAAATCCTGATTTTAATATTACGAGTGTGTCTTCTGTTGAAGAGGCTGTTCAGACGGCTTTTGGTCACTCTAAACCTCAAGACATTATATTATTCTCTCCATCGGGATCCAGTTTTGATCAGTTCCAAAACTTTGAAGAAAGGGGTCAATGTTTTAAAGATTGTGTGGACATCATCCATGGCAAAAACAAGTCGAATTGATTTTACATTTTTAAGTTTGGTTTGTGGATTAGTATCCATGGGCGTTATCATGAGCTTTTCAACCAGTTCGGTGGTCGGATTGTCTGCGTATCAAGACAGTTACTACTTCATTAAGAAACATATGGCCTATTTATTTATTGGGATGATATTTCTTGGGGTCGGTATTGTTATTCCGCATAAACTATATAAAAAAATGGTCTTGCCGGGGTCAATGTTGGCTATTGGATGCCTGGCTGTGACATTAATTCCCGGGATAGGCGGCAGTGTGGGGGGGGCCGACCGCTGGTTAGATCTTGGGATTATTCGGTTCCAACCTGTTGAAGTGGTTAAGTTTTTTTTGGCGGTATTTTTAGCAACCAGTTTAGAGCATAAAAAGAATACCTTAGACCAATTTTCAAAAGGAATGATGCCCATTCTAATTTTCGTTGCCATACCCATTTTGTTTTTGGCCATGCAGCCAGATTTGGGAAATATTATTCTCATTTTGGGTGTCGCGTTCATGGTCATGTTCATTAGTGAGATTCGACTGCTTCATATTGGGCTTTGTATGGTGATGGGGTTGGTGACGATTATAATAAATCTGGCCGTTTATCCCTACCAATGGCTGCGCATTAAAACGTTTTTATCTCCATGGGAGGATCCTTTGGGCCGCAGTTATCATATTATTCAGTCGTTTATTGCCATTGGGTCAGGTGGCTTATATGGTCTGGGATTGGGGCAAAGTAAATTGAAATATTTTTATTTACCGCTACATTATTCTGATTTTATTT
>JABSQL010000345.1 GCA_013215865.1 Candidatus Margulisiibacteriota bacterium | reverse complement strand
TGGAAAAACCCGAGTCCCTCTAGCGCTAGGAAAAGCAATCATTGTGGATTCATCATGTTCTCGAAACCAACGCTTTAGATTAATGGCCGTTTCTTTCCAAATTGGCACGTCGCGCTCCTTTCTACCTTTACCTAACAAATGTATAAAAGACGATTCGCCAAATTGGACCTGGTCTCGTTGCAAGCAGATGATTTCTGAAACCCTGGCTCCAGTATTGTAAAGCGTAGAAAACAAGGCGTGATCACGTCTTCCTTGCCATTGTTTAAGGTCTGGAGTTGCGAGCAACGCATCGATTTCATCTCTCGATAGTGATGAAACAATTCTATGACTAGTGCGCTTTGTGGGGATCGCTAATACTCTTGTTGCAAGAGCAATGTTTTCTGGATTACACAATGTAACCCAGCGATAGAAAGATCGTATTGCTGCGAGTCTCCCGTTTCTTGAGCGAATGGTGTTGTTACGCTCTTTCTCCAAATGATCTAAGAATGCGATAATTAGAGGTGCTTCCATATCAGTGATATGCAAAGAAACAGGTGATATTTTTTGCCGCTTATGAATAAATTGCAGTAATAGCCTAAATGTATCACGATAGCTCGAAATTGTTTGTGGGCTGGCGTTTTTGTGATTAAGCAGGTGCTCAAGAAAAAAACCTTGAATAAGAGGACCAATAAGGGTGTCATGGTTTTTCATCGTTGCTCTCCTGGATTACATGGTTCTGAAATAACGCTGATGCAGTGAGTAGCAGTGCAGGTGTTACCGTCAAATACCAGTAGGTATCTTCAGGTCTCAAATGGCCTAAATAAACTGATAAATTAGGCATCAAGTCTTGAACAGGCATCTCTTCTTCGCACCATTTCGTTAAACGTGCAACAGCAAAGGTGTGTCTCAGACTATGCAATGTAGGTTCGCGACAAGTTCCTTCCGATATCATGCCTAGCCGTCTCGTAGTCCTATTAAACCACTTGTACAGCGCGCCATAACTAATATGACCGCCTTTTTCAGAAACAAAAAATGCATCAGATAGCCCCGCATATCCCATTTTTGTACGCATTTTTTTGTATTGCTGTAATTTTGTTCCTGTACTTGGATGCAGTGGTACTATTCTTGATTTATAACACTTCGCCTCCATAATAAATATTTTTGGAGGATGTGAATTAAAGTTAACATCCGACACAGTTAGCTTAGTTACTTCGCTAACTCTAAGACCCGTACTCGCCATAAGTCCAAGTATTGCAGTGTAAGTATAGGGTCTTAAGGTATCGCGAGGACGAATAGTCGATGCCGCCTGAAGTAAGTCAATTATTTCTTGAGACGAAAAAATATAGGGTTTCCTTCTTTTTGCCGAAGCTAAAATGTATTTATCAGGAATTTCGACTTCTGGTTCGCTAGCTTGCAGGTAAGTAAGGAACCCGCGTGCAACACTTAGTCGATTGGACTTCCCAGATACTCCCCGTGTCAACGAAGCGTCACAAGCCCAGTTAACAGCATCTCGTGCTCGAATCGATTCATAGGATTTGTTAGCAATCAAATATGCTACAAAATCTCTGAGTAATATTCTTATAGCATGATCTTTAAATCCAGTTGCCGATCTAACAGCAAGATAAATGTCTAAATATTTTTTCAAACTAGTAGAATTCATAGGGTATCACCAGGCCAAGGCAATGCGACAAGGGATAATGCATCAAGATCCAATTTGGCGTAGATGCCTGTAGTTTGTAAGGACTGATGTCCCAATACATCAGCTACGTCTTTAAAAGTAGCGCCTTTACAGACCATCTTTGTTGCAGCGGAGTGCCTTAGTAGGTGAGCTGCTGCATTCATATTATCTAAGCCGACATGAATCATGGTGCGCCTAACAATTTTGGAAATTGCAGATGAGTCCATTAGTGGTAGATAAGGGGCATTGGCGTGTAAAAAAATGGAACGAGAAGACGTTGCTGGTCGCTCGTGCTTTAAATATTCATAAATCGCCACACCAACATCATGCGGTAGAGGTAATAGTCG
>JABSQL010000344.1 GCA_013215865.1 Candidatus Margulisiibacteriota bacterium | reverse complement strand
GTTTCTTGTAAACATAATATATCCGGTGCATGCTCCGCCAAGAAATCAAGAAATCCTTTTTTATAACAGGCTCTGATGCCATTTACATTCCAGGACATAATTTTCATATGGGAATAGAGTATCAAAAATATTAGGCGATGGGAATAAGGTCTCTCATTTTTTGATAGGATTTGGCCTGTTCCCATTTGTGACGTTTCTCGCATCCATCGGATAAAATGCGTAATCTTTCTTTGAGGTTTTTGATAATAAGCGCCCTAAATTGAAGATTCGGTTCTTGTGTGAGGGCTTTCAATAAAGAGTTTACTCGAAAACTATCCATGATTTGAAACCGTTGGGACAACTGATCTGAATGACCACCATACTTGGTCACAGATGTCGTTGGGTCAAGACCAATGGGTAAATGTCTCGTGACACGTAACCACAAATCATAATCCTCACAGGCAGGAAGTTCTTCATCAAATAGTCCAAACATACCCAAAAGATCTTTCTTGATCATGACACTAGAGGGTGAAATCAGACAGCGGGCAATACTTTTTTCATAGCACCATCCTTCGGGTTGGGCATGATACACTTTTGGAGTGATCACTTCATCGTTTCTAATCCACTTTTCCTTGCTTTGCACCCACTGATAAAAGGGATATTGGGTTAAATAGGTCCATTGTGAGGCCAGCTTTTCCGGCGCCCATGTATCATCTGAGTCAAGAAGGGCTACCCATCGGCCCTTGGCAGCATTAATGCCAATGTTTCGTGCACCAGACACCCCTATATTTTGGCTCAATACCATGACGTTGAGTTTTGAATTATGGGGCGTTAATACCGACACAGTGTCGTCTGTGGAAGCATCATCTACCACAATGATTTCTTTGGGTTTTAGGGTTTGATTGAAGACAGACTCCACACATTTCAAAATCGTTTGAGACCGATTATACGTGGGAATGACAACAGAAATAGACGGCTCACTTAAGCTAAAAGAAGCTAAGAGGCATTTAATATCTTCCCGACATTTGGGTAGCATGGCTTCAAAATCACGTTCACTGTCCATATTACCAAAATCAGACACCATTTTAAGGACATGAAAGCTGGTCTCTGTCTGACTAAAAACATCTCCTTGAGATTTGGCCTCCATATCGACGAAATCAATCCCGGAGTGTTCATGAATGTGTGAATAGATAAATGGCGTTTGAAGGGTCTTTAAAATGCCTTTGAATTGACACTGAAGGGCAGGGGGGAGGGGAAATGGAAATCGGTCCGCTACGTCAAGATCTTCAGCATTTTCAGAAGTGAGTTTTTTTGGGCTTACCCATGTTCCTTTTGGTACCGCTTGGGTCAGGTTAGCAGCCGTTCCAATATTCACTACGTAAAGCGGCTTTAAAAACGCTTTGATCCATTCAGCGGCTTTTTTAGAATGTTCAGGACCCGGCCCAGTGATAATCAATAAGAATCCGGGTGAGCTATGGGATAATTCGGCCCACTTTCCAGATTTAAGTGCAGAAAGGGTCACACATACAAGCCCGTTGTCTTTGATATAGTCCATGGGCAACTCTTGTTTAAGAGCGATTGTGAATACCAGATGCACTGATTTATTCATATCTATAGGATACACGCAAACAGGCTTTAAGCGAATACTCTTTACGGTAAAAGATGGATTTAGGTGTTTTTTCTTCTCCAACTTGTTTTAATTTGGGGCTTGCTATCTAAAGTAAATATAAGCAAGTAATTTTCAAGGTAAGCTCTTAGATTAATCTTATCTGATTTCGTCAGTACTTTGTCTAGATCCAAATCTTTTTTTAAGAAACATTTATAGGGCTTCTTAAGTTCATTGCAAAAGATTAGGGGGTTATCTAAAATCAAATTGATGACATCACCATACTCAAACTGTGAAATAACGTTATGTTTTGAATGCTGATGATGTTTCTTTTTTGTTCTGCACGCTATGCTGGAAGAATTCGGGTCTGCTCTTCTATAGGTTGGTGACTCTGGTAATGGTGGCCACGAATTTCTTTTTTTTCGTTGTATTGGAGAGTTTAGAGGGGAATTATATGGACTAAATATTTCTGGATTGGAGCTCCTTTTTCGTCTGGGAGATCCGGGGTGGGTACTATTTTTGGGACTTCTCAAATGTTTTGGATGTTTCCCTACTTTAGAACTCTGGCTCAGGGCAATCATTTTTTTCATTCGCTTCCTCCAAACAAAGATTTACCCCACTTGTTTCATTATACGCCATATAGTCATGTATAATATGCCGATGAAATTTGACCCACCCCTCATTCCTGGCATATTTATGAAACGGTATAAGCGGTTTTTTGCGGATATTCAACTCGCATCCGGAGACATCATCACCGCCCATTGTCCCAACCCAGGGAGTATGAAAACCTGTACCAAAGAAGGTTGGAAGGTGATGATTAGCCAACATAATAATCCCAAAAGAAAATTAAAATACACTCTTGAATTGATTCATAATGGT
>JABSQL010000343.1 GCA_013215865.1 Candidatus Margulisiibacteriota bacterium | reverse complement strand
CTGAAGTTTTTTGATAACTTTTTCAGATACCAATATTTTGGTAATATCTTCACCGTATTCTCCATCCCTAATTAATCGGCACATATTAATTTCTCCCAATCCATTCTTCAAAAAAGCGTCTTCCCTTAATCCTTTGGTAAGATTGAGAATATAATATTTCTTTTCCGTTTCAAAATTGATGGATAACCTGAATGCCTCTACATCCTCTGGACATGCTTCTTTTAATATATCAACTACTTTTTGGCTCACACATGGAACAGAATAAGGAACACATAAAACATCTTGTGATAAATTTTCTACATAATATAGATGGTACCCAATGGGATCCAAGCATCCATTTTCCATCCACTTCACTGTCCGTTTACATTCATCTGCAAACTCTTCTCGATCACCACCCTCTTCAAGCACATTTCGTACTCCCGACAACCCTCTCCACTCTACATACGCTTCCTTAATTGGCTTGCACTGCCAAAATAGTCCTATTCCTACAGTCCTGGGGTCATCTATAAACGCATCATGGAAACCCACCTTCATCCACTTTGCATGCCATTCATATACGTTTTTATCGCTCATAATGACAGTTTTGGGATATCAGATTTGTAGTTTGATTTATATGAATTCTAAGTACCATTTTAAACATATTTCCTCCCAGATAAAATTAAATAATACGTTAATCATTTTGCTGTTTCACTAGTATACTAAATCCATTTATAGATGGCTACAGGGAAGTTTAAGGATGAGGAATGAATAGAGGAAATGACTTGAGAGGTGTTTATTTTAATCTTGATCCTTCCTACACCCCTTGTAAAATGCTTTTCAGAACTTTGCCTCCCATCTAATTTAGATTAATATTTTAAAGTCACACCATCCGGTTTATAATTTCTTTTATATACTCCATTGATTTTGTCTTCTAAAGGTTCAAAATTCATTCCCTTTATGTTCTTTGCTTCGAAGACATCCATTACCTTTTTCTTTATCAACATATATCCTAATTTCTCATGTATTCGCCCTAGAAATTTATCTTCCATACAGTTTTCCTTAAACAATAGTCTGTCAAAACTACTGATAGGGCTCTCTTCTCCATCTTTAGAATCAAAATGCAAGTCATACACACTTAAGGTTCTATCTAATGAATCATATATCTCATGGGTGATGTTAATCAGATAATATCTGTCACTAACACCTGTTGAGGTGTGAAGTTTGATGGGAAAGGCTTCATAGTCATTGGGGCATATCTCTTCCAGAATTTGTATCGTTTTTTGGTTGCCAAAGGGGACAAACAAACTTAAATTTAACACATCATGTTGCTCTAGTTTTTCCTTGCTGAATGAACTGGTATACTTTAACGGCGGTTTATGTTTCATCCATTCTATGGTGCGCTTTATTTCATCTGCAAACTCTTTTCCTTCACTTGGATGTGTGCCATTTAAAGCAGCTTGTATACCTTCGTACTGTAACCACCTGTCGTTCGCCTTATCAATAGGTAATCCCAAACTAAAAATATCCTCTACTATGTTGTTCTCAGCTACCTGGCCTCCTAAGGGTAATCCTCTATCATCGCTATACGGGCTCCATGCAAATACGTTTTTATCACTCATTTTATCTCTCCTTTTAATTTGACTCGTTTACTTATTTTCTACCGTTGTTTCCTTCCATCTAGCTTGGCTTAATACTTCAGGGTCACTCCATCTGGCATATAATTATCGGTAAAACGTCCATTAATATTATCTTCCAAGGGATCATAGCTTATTCCCTTTATGTTGTTTTCATAGAAGACGTCCATCACCTTTTTATTTATCATTGGACGACCAAGGTCTTCATGAATTCGTCCCAGCAATTTATCTCCCATACAGTTTTCCTTAAACAATAGCCTATCAATGAACCTGATTGAATTTTCGTCACCTTCACTTTTATCGAACCACAATTTGTACTTCGAAATATTTTTATCTACTGCATCATGTATCACATGGGCAATATTTATCAGATAATATTTGTCACTAACACCTGTGGATGTATGAAGTTTTATTGGAAAGGTCTCATAGTCATTGGGGCATATCTTTTCCAATATTTGAATCACTTTTTCATTACCAAAGGGAACCGATAAACTTAAATTCATCACATCAAATTTTTCAAGGTCTTCTCTACTATTAGAACTTTCATACTGTAACGGTGGTTTATGCTTCATCCATTCTATGGTGCGTTTTATTTCATCTGTAAATTCTTTTCTAGCGCTATTGTGGGTTCCCTTTAATGCAGATTGCACACCTTTATGCTGTAACCATCTGTCATACGCCTTATCAATGGGCAATCCCAACCTAAATATATCCTCTCTAATATCTTTACCTGCTACCTGGCTTCCCAAAGGCAACCCTTCATTGGTTCCATATGGGTTCCATTCATATACGTTTTTATCACTCATTCTATCTCTCCTTTTGATTTGATTCGTTTATCGATTTGAATGTTGTATATCATTACTCCCTCCTAGGATTTATCAATGAGCAGCCTCCTCCCAATAAGGGTTCCATGCAAATACGTTTCTATCGTTTATATTGTTTTTTTGGGGATAACAAATTGAATTTTGATTTATATGAATTCTAAGTACCATTTTAAACATATTTCCTCCCATCTAGCTTGGCTTAATATTTCAAAGTCACACCATCTAATTCATAATTATCGGTAAACAAACTATTGATTTTATCTTCCAATGAAACATAGCCCATTCCCTTTATGTTATTTGCATGAAAAAGATCCATCACCTTTTTATTTATCGCCACAGATCTTAATTTCTCATGTATTCGCCCAAGAAATTTCCCTTCCATACAATCTTGCTTAAACAATAATCTGTCAATGAATCTAACAGAATTTTCCTCTCCCTCATTTTTATTGAACCATATGGTATACACTGAATTTTTTTTGTCTATTGCATCATGTATCACATGGGTAATATTGATCAGATAATATTTGTCACTTACGCCTGTAGATGTATGAAGTTTAACGGGAAATGCCTCAAAATCATTAGGGCATATCTCTTCCAATATTTGAATCATCTTTTGACTTCCAAAAGGAACAGATAAACTTAAATTCAATACATCATTTTTTTCAAGCTTTTCTTTACTCCAGGAGCTTATATATTGTAACGGTGGTTTATGTTTCATCCATTCTATTGTACGTTTTACCTCATCCGTGTAATCTTGCCCCTCACTCCGATGGGCCCCTTTTAGTGCTGCTTGCACACCTTTAAAGCCTAGCCATTTTTCATAGGCTTCATCAATAGGTAACCCTTTTGCGAACACTGACTCTGATAAATGATTGCCCACCACCTGGATTCCCAAGGGTAAGCCTTCACTAGATTCAGATGGTTGCCATGCAAATACTTCCTTATCACTCATTTTATCTCTCCTTTTAATTTGATTCTTATTCGTTTACTTATTTTCTACCGTTGTTTCCTTCCATCTAGCTTGGCTTAATACTTCAAGGTCACTCCATCTGGCATATAATTATCGGTATACCGTCCATTAATATTATCTTCCAAGGGATCATAGCTTATTCCCTTTATGTTGTTTTCATAGAAGACGTCCATCACCTTTTTATTTATCATCATATATCTTAATTTCTCATGGATCCTTCCTACCAATTTATCTCCCATACAGTTTTCCTTAAACAATAGCCTGTCAATGAACCTTATTGAATTTTCGTCACCTTCACTTTTATCGAACCACAATTTGTACTTCGAAATATTTTTATCTACTGCATCATGTATCACATGGGAAATATTTATCAGATAATATTTGTCACTAACACCGGTGGAAGTGTGAAGTTTAACAGGAAAGGCCTCATAGTCATTGGGGCATATCTCTTCTAAAATTTGAATCACTTTTTCGTTGCCAAAGGGGACTGATAAACTTAAGTTCATCACATCAAATTCCTCTAACTTTTCTTTGCCAATAGAACTTTCATACTGTAACGGCGGTTTATGTTTCATCCACTCTATTGTTCGTTTTACTTCATCCGTGTAATCCTTTCCTTCACTACGATGTGTCCCTTTTAATGCAGCTTGCACACCCTCATAGCCTAACCATTTTTCATAGGCCTCATCGATAGGCAACCCTTTTGCGAACACTGATTCTGATAATTGCTTGCCGGTTATTTGGCTTCCCAAGGGTAATCCTTTATTGGTTCCATATGGGTTCCATTCATATACGTTTTTATCACTCATAATGACAGTTTTGGGATAATAGATTTGTAGTTTGATTTGTATGAGTTCTAAGTACCATTTTAAACATATCTCCTCCCATCTAGCTTGGACTAATATTTCAAAGTCACACCATCTAGTTCATAATTTCTTTTATATAGCCCATTGATTTTGTCTTCCAACGGTTCAAAATTTATTCCCACTATGTGTTTTGCTTGGAATTCATCCATTACCTTTTTGTTTACCATTACACGGCCTAGGTCTTCATATATTCGTCCCAGAAATTTATCCCCCATACAGTTTTCTTTGAATAGTAGTCTATCAAATGACATAACAGAATTTTCATCTCCATCGTTTTTATTAAAATACAGGTCATATATACTTGTGTTACCATCCAATGCACTATGTATTACATGAGAGATGTTAATTAGAGAATACCTGTCAGTAACACCTGTTGAGGTGTGAATTTTAATGGGAAAGGCCTGAAAATCATTGGGACATATCTCTTCCAATATTTGGATCACTTTTTGGTTTCCAAAGGGAACCGTTAAACTTAAATTCAACACATCATATTGCTCAAGCTCTTCTTTACTAAATGAACTGGCATATTGTAAGGGCAGTTTATGCTTCATCCATTCTATAGTGCGTTTTACTTCATTTGTAAATTCTTTTCTAGCGCTAATATGAGTTCCCTTTAATGCAGATTGCACCCCCTTATAACTTAGCCATTTGTCATACGCCTTGTTAATGGGTAAACCCAAGCTAAATATATCTTCTCGAATATTGTTCTCAGCTACTTGGCCTCCTAAGGGTAATCCTCT
>JABSQL010000342.1 GCA_013215865.1 Candidatus Margulisiibacteriota bacterium | reverse complement strand
TGAAAAATTTGAAAAAGAATTACAACCTAAAAAAGAAGCCCTATTAAAGCTTAACAGCGAGCTTACCACAAAGATCAGACGTAAAATCATTGCAGCTGTAAAAACGGTTTCAAAAGAATATGGTATTGATGTTGTTGTTGCTAAACAGGCTGTATTATATGGTGGCTTTAATTTAACTGATTTTGTTTTAGAGAAGCTAAACAACTAAGGTGCAACTCAAAGAAATCGCCAAACATATTAATGGTGATTTGGTTGGGGACTCCATTGATGTAAAAGGTATTGACACATTAGAGGATGCAAAAGAGGGAAGCCTATCCTTTCTTTTAGAGTCCTCTTTTTTACCTAAGGGATTGATTTCAAAGGCCTCTGCATTTATATCTTTTGGTGATCTTGAGAAAATATCAAAGCCCTATATAAAAGTGAAAGACCCTCGGAAAGCAATGGCTGAGGTTATTTTGTTGTATAACCCTCCCCAAGATGTGATTCATTCAATTTCTCCTCAGGCTTCTGTATCTCGCCAAGCATCCATCTCAGAACCTGTGACTATTGGGGCTTTTTCTTCTATTGGAGACCATACCTGTATTGGAGAGCATACGCATATTTATCCACAAGTCACTATAGGAAATAATTGCACGATTGGAAAACACTGTATATTGTACCCCAATACTGTTCTCTATGATGGTATTGAAATTGGAGACCATGTCATCATCAATGCAGGTTGTGTGATTGGGGCAGATGGTTTTGGATATTACCAAGAAAATAGTCAGTGGATAAAAATTCCTCATGTTGGCCATGTGGTGATTAAAGATTGGGTAGAGCTGGGTGCAAATACCTGTATTGACCGTGGATGCCTTGGAAACACTTTCATCGGAGAAGGAACAAAAATAGATAATGTAACCCAAGTGGGCCATAATTGTCATATTGGAAACCATAGTGCTTTGGCTGCCTTTGTTGGGCTAAGTGGAAGTACCACCCTAGGTGATCATGTGTCAGTCGGTGGTCAAGCGGGATTTTCAGGTCATTTAGAAGTGGGGTCTCACACCACCATCGCTGCCAAATCAGGGGTCACCAAATCAGTACCATCAAAAAGAGTCTTTTCTGGTTTTCCAGCTCAGGATCACAAGGAAGAACTAAAATACCAGGCACGATTGAAACGACTGGCCAAAAAAACGGATTGATTTTCTTGGGATTACCCGCTAAACTCTACCCCCATATGATAAAAAGAGTTGCTTTTTTAATACTATGTTCAACTATTTTTTCGGTTTCTACTTTTGGTGCTGCAACGATCAATGGCCCAACAGGACTGATAGAAGTTCCAACTGCAGAATCTTTAAAGTATAAAGAATATAATATTGTTGTCGATTATAATTTATCCTCTGACAATTCAGATGTCAGTGCTCTTTTCTATAAAGCAAACTTAGGTACATTTCGGGGTTGGGAACTGGGCATTGTGGGTGGAGAGGTGCCTTCTGAGGGTGTTTTTGTAAATGCAAAATATTATTTGATGTCAGATAATTCTCAATATCCTTTGTCTCTCGCTTTAGGGATGGAAAACCTCACATCAGCCGCATTGACTAATTTTTATTTAGTAGGAACAAAGCTATTTTCTAATGGGATACATGGACACATGGGTTTTAAAGCCCATTTAAGTGGCGATCTAGATGCTTCCGTTATGGGTGGGCTTGAATATTTTCTGGATGACCAACTATCTCTTCTTAGCGATATAAATGGAGATAGAAGAATATATAAAGTCAACGCCGGTTTAAGATATTTACTCTCTCCTGATTGTATGATACGACTGGCTGTTATTGATATTGGGTCTAGCCACACAGCAGGTACACTCTTTAGCTTTGGGGTATCTTTTACTGGGTTTCTTTAAATTTTAAAACCCTTATAATAGACTTTTTTAGACTGCCATGATATGGTAACAAAAAATGAATACTAGGAGATAATTTTTGGGATCAATCGGAAACATAGAAATAATATTAAAAAAAAATAACGGGAAGTTTCGAGCATCATGTACTGCTTTTCCGAAGTGCAAAGGTATTGCCAGCACTGAAAATGAAGCCATTTTAAAACTCAGTGAATCGGTTTCAAGATTTATTTCAAAATCCATTCAAAAAGTATTTAAGTCTATTATCATGTCTGACAACTATACAGAAATCTTACTGGACACAACTCAGAAAAAAGAAAAGCCCCAAAAACGGGTGTTCAGTTTAGATCCGTCTATACTCAATATTCAAAAAACATTTTCTATAAAAGCTTCTTCTGTACCGGAGCCAACCATAGGAGACCCACATACAGATGATGACCTTTACCGGTTACAATCTGACACAATCCCGATAACAGATTCTCATCCACCCATCTTTTCTGTATTAGGAAAAGTGAATCAGCAACAACCAGAAGAATTTTTGTTTGGATTTCCCATTTCATTTAATTAATAAATAATGTCAACACAATCACCTCACCGGAGACCATCCAAAGGTCAGCCCAACCCACAAAATAAAGACAAGCCTACAGTTCCCCATCATGAACTTCGACACAGCACCTCACATGTTCTTGCCCAAGCAGTATTAAAGGTTTTTCCAGATGCTAAGCTAGGCATTGGACCGCCAATTGAAGATGGCTTCTATTATGATTTTGAGTTACCAAGGCCTTTAACACCCGAAGACTTGCCCATACTCGAAAAACATATGAAATCGATTATTAAAGAAGCTCAACTCTTTATTCATTCCAATAAAACAAAAGATGAGGCGCTCAAGTTGATGACAGATATGAATCAAACATATAAAGTACAATTAATCGAAGATTTAGGTTTTGATGAATTTTCTTTTTATGAAAACGGACCTTTTTTGGATTTATGCAAAGGTCCCCATATAAAAAGCACCTCAGAAATAACTGCCTTCAAATTGTTAAAAATAGCGGGTGCATACTGGAAAGGGTCTGAGAAAAACCCTATGCTACAACGCATTTACGGTACCGCCTTTC
>JABSQL010000341.1 GCA_013215865.1 Candidatus Margulisiibacteriota bacterium | reverse complement strand
TCTTCAAATGAGGGGTGGGCGGGGCCTCCGCTCATGGGTTTGAGATTTGCGTCTCGAATAAAGGGGATCCCATGTGCTTCCAGCAAGTCATATAACGGGCCTCCTAAGTCAGCAGTGTCATGCATGTGAATATTCAATTGCGCACCGGGAAAAGTGTCTGAAAAGGTCTTTAGAAATTGAAGGATCTCAAGAGATTTTGGGGTTTCTGGAATGGTATAATCACCCACAGATGGAATATTCTCCCACTCTTTGCCGCCACCCCACATATTCTTAATGCAAAAATCCCGAATGCCCTTGTCGTAGAAATAGGTGAAAAAGTCTATCATGTCACTCAGTGGGTAATCTTCGGTATCTTCGGGCCAGCTATAAGCAACCTGTGCAATAATATCATTGTTGATGAAATATTGTGACACTTCCCAGACATCTTCTTTGACATTATTGGCGTCAAAGATTCTGGCAATGTCCAGACCTGTTTCAGCAAGAAGTCGAATGAAGAATTGAATGTCTTTTCTTTCTTTGAGGCTATACGACATTCCTGAAAACGTTCGAAATAGGGCCTGGCTTGGAATATTGGGGGCATTCTCACGATACATTCTCATACGGTTAAAGGGATTTTCTTTATGCTGCCAAACCGTCGAAATTCTGCACCGCCACAGTTTTCCATGGCTTTGACTACGTTATTCATCAAGATGCTATAGGCCCTTATTACTTCGGTATAGTCGGTTGTGCGGCCATTGTTGCCTGTAATACTTTGTGCACCATCTCTCGAAAAGAGTTCATTGACAGCAATCTTTGTATCATTAAGTATATGCTGAATAAACTTTTCCTGTAGCTCTAAACCTGTATAAGTTTCCCTAAGCTCTTCTAATACATGTCTTAACCCTCTGGGTATTGGCAAATCGTCTGAAAGCGTTTGCTTGGGGGGGTTCTCGGGAAGGGGTAGAGAATCCTTATCAAGAATAATACCTGGCAGGGTTAAGCGCTGTGTGGTCCCCTCTTCATCTGTGAATTTGGTTATTATGAAGTGAAGGAATTTTGTAAATGCTTCGTTGCGAGTATTCTTTTTTGCCTGCTCAGGAGGAACATAGAGTAGAACAATTTGAGAGCGAAGTTCGTTGACGAGGTCACGCGGCAGCTCGCTTTCAAATAGCGCGTGTTGGCTGAGCAAAGATTCTAAATAGCGACATACCTCAGGTGATATGAATTCGGGTTTTAATCCTAGTTTTGTGAGGAGCTGTGCATCTTTTCTGATGAGTTTATGAAGAGTGCATGGTGCATTTTTAGCAAGGTCAAGGCGAATATGATGTGCCATCCGAAGCAGGACCATCTCATAATGGACCTGCTTTTCCAGCGATTTTGTATCCATATTGCCGTCTATGAATGGGGGATAAGATAATAAATTAATCAAAAGCTGCTGATTATGTTGAGGACCAATAATTTCTGAATCTCCTAAAAATGCAAGTAACTTTTGTCGGGCCTGTTCTCTATCGGCACCTGTAGCAATCGCTTTGAGCAATGTATTGTCCATTCCAGTAGGAATATTCGTGCCTCGGGCACTTGCTGTATCAATTCGTATATTACTACCATTTTGTGCAGATGGGTAAGGCATATCACGATCATGTGTAAATGATGGACGAGCGTCAGGAAATTTACATAGAGAAATATGTCCTGATTGCCCCATAAAGTCATCTTTGGGATCTTCTGCTGTCCATCGCACTTGGATAGCTGACCCTACAGACTCTAGGTTTTCAATCTTTATATCAGGCAACTTTAAACCCAACGTGATGGCAAATTGAGTATTTACAATATCAAGGCCTTCTAAAGACGTTCCGTCTTCTAATGTTGCAGCTGTTGTTTCTTCTGTAACGGTATGTTCAACTTGAAGCCGTGTATTCATCTCCATGAAGTAATAATGTTCTGTGGCAGGGTCAAATAGCAGCTCAACCGTACCTGCGTTGACATATCCGCAAGATCTGGCCAACTTAGTAGCAGCTGACCACATCTCCTGACGAACATGGTCAGGAAGATGAGGTGCTGGGGCCTCTTCCAGTACCTTTTGGTGCCTTCTTTGAATGGAGCACTCTCGATCGACAACTTCTATATTTCCATGGCTATCTGCAATGATTTGAATTTCAAT
>JABSQL010000340.1 GCA_013215865.1 Candidatus Margulisiibacteriota bacterium | reverse complement strand
AAGACCCTTGTATTACACACACCTCATCCTCGTCTGATAGGGTACTAGCACCCATCACTGTTTTACAGTCCGAACACTGTTGAATGACAATTTTCTGTTCTGCCATAATATAAATCTCCTTTTAACATTTTTCCCTACAACTTGAATGGATTTATAATTATAGTTATAATTTTTATACTTGTAAAACTATTTATTTAAGATGGAGTTATAATTATACTTAGAAGATGTCCATTGGAAATAAAATCAGAGAGGAACGCCGCAAAGCAAACTTAACACAAGGTGAGCTTGCAAATAGGGCTGGCATGACAACAACTACGATTTTCAAAATCGAAAAGAGCATCACTGATCCCAAATGGTCCACTGTGACCAAAATAGCGGCTGCTTTGGAGATACCCACTGCTTCCTTGCTCTAAGCTTCCGCTAGCAGAAATCTATGGGTTTATAATTGACATTTTGTGGGTAAATAGATAGTATGAGATTAGTTTGGGACACCGCCCAACAGCAAAACGGTGGGTTTTAGTTTAAAGTCTTGGCACTATGAGCGTTAACTCAGCCAAGACTTTAATTATCTTTAGAATTAATTCCATTACAAGAATCAAGACTTGAATAATCTTAGTCATTGGCGCCACCTCCCTTCTCAATAATTTTTTAATTGGTGGGAGGTGTTGGCTCAATAAACCAGCTGCTGTACCTGTTTTCGCAGGTTGGCGGTATTGTAACTTCTTAAGAAGGACGTTACGAATTATATTTTTTCAGCTTTTTGTAATAATTCTCATATCTACCAAAGGATAAAAGTGTAATAGCATTTTTTGCAAACACATACCCTAGTAGAAATAGTCGTTTTGATATTTTAAACTTATGCACCCTTACACCTGACAAATCTCCTGTCTTTAAGTCACCCATCTTTGGATTTTTTATCAGTACTTTAATCTCTCTGTCTAAAATAAGCTTGTCTTGTTTATGAAGTTTCTTAACTGTTTTCCTAAATAATGGCGTTTGTTTAAAACTAATCAAAGTCATAATCTTGTAGAAACCCTTCCTTGGCTTCTTTTAAAGAGTGAAGCGTCTCTAATATAAATGCTGGGGGTAAATCTGGATTATCTAATACAGCTCTACCAATTTCAGACCACAATTCAATTTGCTTTGGTGTTGAACGATGTTCAATTGCAGCCACCTTTTTGGCCAGCTTTACAAGCTCATCTGGCAATTTTATAGATGTAGCCATCACGAGTCTCCTTTAAGTATCTTTTTACGACTTTAGGTCGCACTCTATTACTATATACCCCTTTCTAGATACAGTCAAACATTTCTACTTTGCGTTGACAGAGTGTGGTAAATAGATAGTATATGAATAGTTTGGGACACCGCCCAACAGCAAAACGGTGGGTTTTAGGGTTTCCAATCTTTCAAAAGAACGGCATGATCATATTTTTTGGTTTTAGATAAATACTTTTCATCAGATGTAATAAATATACCTTCTTCACAAATTGCAATCGCATGATATATTGCATCATAAAATTGAGGATATCCAGCCTTCTTATTTCCATGCGCAGAAATTTCAATGGCTTTTTCAAAGTGATCATATTCAGGCTCTATAACATCTAGATTATACATAGAAAGTTCCCGCAGGAAAGAAAGCGGTGTGGAAATAGGAACGTCACACCTTCTAGCAACATTCAACAACTCATATACGATTAAAGATGGAACGATAAGCGGGATTTCATTTTCGACAACATGTAGAAAGAAGGATTTACATTTCTCAGAACCTTCTTCTTTTAAATAGAGCTTGCTAAATACACAAGCATCAATCACATAGGGGTCGTCGGGCATACTTTTATAAACTATCTTTCTGAAAGCCCTATATTTCTTTCTGTTCTCAAGTCATGAAGCACTTTTAACGATTTATTTTTGATGCCGCGTGGGACACATCTCTTTATTTTGTTAACTATTTTTTTCTTGATCTCATTCTTACTTTCGCGCTCTAACGCCTTGTGTGTTTTTTCTAGAACTGCCGTCTCCGCAAATTTAGTCTCTGATAAACCATAAATATCTGCGGCATGTTTAATGTCACTCAATTCATCTTTTTTAAAAGTAAGTTCCTTTAGCTTTCCACTTACAGCAACCATAAAACACCTCTTTTCTTATATATTCAACCTTATCTCTAAATATTATACGCTGTTATACCATATAACGTAAATATTCCCATAAATATTGCATATTAAACCATAATAAATCATTCCTGAACTTAAATAATACCAACATCTAGCCATTACAACTCGCGATGCCGCCTTATTGGTTTGGTATCTTAAACCTCACTAATCACATCAAAGCCCTTCACACTTCCTGTAACAGCAAGACCTATTATTCTTTTACAGAGTTTTTTTTCTTTCATCTGCCTTCCCGTTTCATTTAATGTTGCCCCGGACCCCACAGCATCATCAATTAACAATATGGTCTTAAATTTTCGTGTATCTTCTACGACAATGGTATGAGCTGCGTTTTCAATTCTATGTGCCAATTTACTTAAGGTTTTTTGGGGGACAATAATGGGGGTCTTCAATTTTGAAATGCTTAAAATGGGCAAATTTGCGTGCATTTTTTTTCTAAATTCGTCCATAATTTGCACATTCCTTTTCACTGTTGGTGGAATAAACCCAATACAATCAATGTTATAAGATGACATTAGTTTTTTAATGGTGGGTTGTATGAGTGATATCAGCTCATTAATTTGCTGTCGATTTTGACTTTGCTTGGCCAATAGGAGAAGTTGTCCCAACTTTGTTTTCCCAAACCTCTCAATAGCATAAAAATCCAGATAAAAAAGGTCGTCAAGAAAGGTCTTCTCAAAGGTATTTTTCATCTTATCAAGACCATTCACAAGGTTATCTTTTTTCAAGGCATCATATTTTTTGAGTGTTTTAATATATTCAAAAGCTGTTTTTTGGACGGGGAGTTTCTGTTGATGGCACCAATAGTCAAACCCCTTTACACCCTCTTTTATTTCACCCAGAGGGGTAATATAATAAAATCTTCTTTCAATGATGGTTGATTCTTCATCCCCTAAACGTGTTAAAGGCGTCAATGCCTCCTTCTTGAAAATGGCATAGAATACTTTAGGGGGCCTCCCCATCTTTGTAACTTTTCCTTCTTCAAATAATCGCTTTAGATGCTTGGCAATCGCACGACTCGAGATTGGAAATACATCCAGTAGCTGCCGGGGAGAGACCTGCTTATGTATCTCTATATATTTCAACATATCTTCACTTGTGCTCGTCACCATGGGTACCATTATAGCATGGTTCTTAGTTCACAATGAACTAGGAACTAGGAAACTTTCTTCCAACACTGTATAATTCCCGGTATGATTCTTAAACAAACGCTTTCAATTAAGAGAATGGGGTTTTGGGGTGGGATTGTTGCAAGCTCGTCCATCTATTTTTTCACACAATTGGACCCCCAGAATCCAGCCGTAACTGCCTGCGCAGCGGTTGCCGTTCTCATGGCTATATGGTGGGTCACGGAAACCATTCCCCTTGCCATCACCTCTCTCATTCCCATGGCCCTTTTTCCCTTTTTGGGAATCATGAACGGAAAAACTGTGGCTCCATTTTATATCAACCACATTATCTTTCTGTTTCTGGGTGGGTTTTTAGTGGCCATCGCCATGGAAAAATGGAACCTTCATAAACGGATTGCACTCAAACTGATTCTGATGGTGGGTAATAGCCCCAGACATATATTATTAGGATTTATGATCGCCACCGCCTTTT
>JABSQL010000034.1 GCA_013215865.1 Candidatus Margulisiibacteriota bacterium | reverse complement strand
AAAAAGAAGATGACTCTGAGTGTGTGAGCCACGGATACTGCCCGTCTTGTCACGAATTATTTCTAGACAGACATAAAAACAGAAAGATTCTCAAAGGCTTTGAAGCATTGGAATGTAAATACAAAGATTTGGAACGCCAACTTGAAGACCTTGTAGCCAAGATAACCAAAGGAAAAAAGAACCTAATTGTTCTCAGGGATAAATACCCGTTAGTACGATATCAATCATTCCATTATACTATGTCCATTAAATTGGAGGCGAATTAATTGCAGTTTGTCGTTACAGCAACTGATTTTAAAGATTCTGATGCTCTGAATAGAAGAGTAAAAACCCGTGAAGAACATCTGTCAGGCATAAAAATAATGGTAAATGAAGGCACCTTTAAAAGTGGAGGTGTTATATTAGATAGTAATGGAAAAATGGTTGGTTCCTCTATCCATGTTGAATTTAAATCCAGAGAAGATTTACAAAATTGGCTGGACAATGATCCGTACACACTTAACAAAGTATGGGAGCATTTAGAGGTTAAAGAAAAAAAGCTGGTGGCGTATAACCCATCACCATGATATACAAAGTAAGCGCAAAAATGATTGAAGAAAAATTAGGTGCGTTTTATATAAAGCTCACAGACGGGACAATATCAAACCAAGAACCTAAAACCACACCTGCTGCTGACTATGGGGAATTAAAGGGGAATTCTTTTTGGGACTATATAATATCAAAATCAGATCCCGGCTAATCTGGAATCTGATTCCAATATTGCGGAATTTAGCGTAATGATTACCCTAAATTATTCACAGATTTCGAATCAGGATTCGATGCAGGGGTTTTAATGCCATTAATAACCCTTACGTGATAATCAGGATAGTTATTACTCTCGATTTCCTTTACAAATACTGCCCGAGTCATTTTAATACTTGTTGATGTATCCCAAAACGTTTCATTTCTTCCCGTCGACTTTTCCTTTTTCACAACAACCTTCTTTCCAGATCCCATGATGACACCTCCATTATATATTCATCATAGAACTAAAAATATAAAAATCAAGTTATAACAGAGTATATCGTTTAGTCACCTACCATCTGATTGAAAAAGGCAGGTAAATTCTGTGTATCAGCTGGGTTATCAAAAATATTGACGTTAATTAGCTTTGAATTAGGGTCATTATATAATTCTACAAATGGTGTGATATCTGTAATGTTGTTTCTTTCAACGTGCAAATATTCGAGATTAACCAGTCTAGAAAGGTTTTTGATTTCAGTTAATTCGTTGCCATTAAGATATAATTCTCGGATACTAACAGGTATAGAAGCTGCATCAAATTCTTTAAGATTATTGTCATCAAGGTGAAGGATATCTAATTTATCAAATGCATTTAGATTACTTACAGTACCGAGATTATTGGCGACAAGACTGACTTCACGAACCGTATAAAATGAGTTTGAAAAGAGACTTTTCTTGTTCGAAAATGTAGTATTAGTGATAAATATTTCCTTGATATTTGGAAAGTGTTGCAGGATTTCTAGACTTTCAATGTGGCCGTAGTATATAGACAGACACTCTACTTTTTTTAGTGAAGAAGACAAAATAGGTCCATCTACTTGACCAATTTCAATCCGAACAGCCGCTTCAATGTCCGCTTCAAATTCTACAACGGTATCTTCTAGTGTTGTTGAAGCCCGCCCTAATTCAACGGTAGATCCGTCTGACTTTTTGGCAAATAGCGTGTAATAATATGGCACGTTGAAATCAATATTGGTATCGGTATGTGACATATGTCCATCAATATCAATGACAACACCTGCATCTACAGAAATAGGAAACTCTTTTTCAGAACGAACCAATACAATTGATTCATAGGTTATTGATTCAGGAATGTCCCATTTCACTTGAATATTGCCTATCTGATTTTTAATTTCAAATATTACAAAAGAGTCTAACTCAGGCTTTACGATCAGAATGTTTTCTGGATTTCTAACGGGTGGATACTTTGGATCTCCAATGGGATGTGTTTGGGCTGTGTCTGGTTCCCCATCTGTTATGTCCTTTATCATCTTCTCAGAACTACCACATCCTGAAAGCATAGTTACAGAGATGAGTATAATAGCAAATAATGTTGCATGTATATTTCTTAATTTCTTTTTCATCGTTTTACCCTCCTAATTTTATTATTGTCCCTTTATATATATATCGTGCATTATTTAATATAATTTCACTAAAATATATTGAAATATTGTGGTTTATTTTTTTAAGCATTGAACATTAAGATCTTTCCTGGAATCGTAATGTGCATTAAAATACAAACCGCTCATGACGAAACATATTTGGAAAGCATTAACGCCAGATACTGCAATGAATGCGGTTGAATCTGTGATACAGGAACAACTTAGCAATTATTGTGTACCCCGTAATAGCTATATTAATCGTGTTTATGAAATGGAAACACATTCACATGAACGTATTATAGTGAAGTTTTATCGTCCCTTTAGATGGACACATGAAATGATACTGGGTGAACATGCTTTTCTTCAGAAATGTGTGTCTATTGAGTTGCCTGTCATCCCTCCCAGAAAATATCAAGATCGTACCCTTTTCACCTTTGATTCGATTCCATTTGCGATTTTTCCTAAGAAAGGGGGCCGGTCTATTGATGAGCTCAATCAGGAGCTATGGAAAGAAGTGGGTAGGTTATTGGGCCGCATTCACAATGTTGGCAATACAATTTCTAAAACAGAAAGAATAATTTGGAAGCCATCAATAGCAACCGAAACACACTTAAATGTTTTAAAAGACTGTCGTCATATTCCTGAGGACTATAAACCGATTTTTGAAAAAACAGTTTCTACATTTATACAAAAAGCAGACCCTTTGTTTTCCTCAATAGATACGTTTTTAATTCATGGAGATTGTCACTTCGGTAATATCATACATCGCCCTGGAGAGTCATTGTATCTGGTTGACTTTGATGATTGTGTCATTGGCCCTCCTGTGCAAGATATGTGGATGCTATTACCGGACGCTGAAGAAAATTGCAAAAAAGAGCTTTCCTGGTTTAAAGAAGGATACACCACTTTCCGCCCATTTCCTGAATCTTCTTTGAATCTTATCCCCGCCTTGCGGATCATGCGTCAAATCCATTTTGCTCAATGGTGTGCCATTCAATCTAATGACCCTCAGTTTAAGCATCACTTTCCCAATTGGGGAACCATGACATATTGGAATGAAATGATTAAAGATATGATGGGTTTTAATATTTAAAATAGATAAAAAGTATGCTATTTGAATTAATTTTCGGTTGGAAGTATAATTCCGCGATCAGATTCTTTTTTTGGAGGTATCATTATGTATAAAATTGTTTCTGGGGCACGTGAAGTAGGATGGGGTGTTTATTTCGCACAAATGGGTTCTAGCGGTGTAAAATATGTTTTGGAATGGATAAAAGATGGCTTTGCTCCTGTTGATAAAATAAATGACTCTGAACCTGAAGCGAAAAATATAGGTATTGATACTCCGGAACTTGAAATGTTAAGAAAGATTGAAGTTGAATTTGAGAATAGTTTAAAAGAAAATATAATCCCTGATTTGATAGAAATATTTCAAAAATTCAATTATGGTTCGTCTCTTTTAGAGAAATGGGCATCGCATACAACCTATGAGCAGTTAAACAATAAAAAAGTTTGGCAACTAAAAATTAAGGCACATAAATTTTTAAAACAAGTTTCTTCTGATTTAACGGCTATGTGTATAGGAAAAAAAATACACATGGAATTCTTGGTACAGGTATTTTATGCTTTATACAAAACCACTAAATTTTCAATGAAATTACCCGATGATGAAAAATATACTTTTTTACATTTTCAAGGTTGCAATAGAGAATTACTATTATCACTTTACTACCAGGGAGGAAAAGTGCCAAAAATGATAAATCCTAAAACTATATCAGAAGCCACAACATATTTGGTAAAACTTATAATGAAATGCATGGACAGAATAATTGTAGAAGTTTTTCCTATATCCTACGCACCTGAAAAAGCTGGACGTGATAAGAGGGGAACGCTCTATGAGTATGACACAAAGAATGTAACAATAACTTACCCTGAAGGAGATGTACCTGTTCTAAAACCTGGGAAAACTAAAGTAGAAAAGAGTAATTTTGACCCTACTACCCCGCGATTTATGAATATAGATAAATTTATAAAAGAATGTTTAGAAAGTAAAGTTATTACCGAAAAAAAACTTATAGAAATTTTAAATGATTCGTTTACTGATACAATAAGTAGTTAGTCAGAAGATAGAACAGGTGAATATTTTCCACTTCCAAGGTAATTCAAAATATTTAATCAGCAACTTTCAAAACCTCCAAATAAGGTGTCAATTATAAAATAGCAATGTTATAGTAGTGACATCACATGTAAAAAGGAGAGAAAGATGAATGTAAAACGCTTTTTGCTGGCTCTTGTTGGCGTGTTTGTGTTTGTGTTTGCCTATAGCTTTTTGGTTCACGGAACCCTACTTAAAGGGTTATATGAAAGTACCATGCACCTATGGCGGCCTGAATCAGATCATAACATGTTATTCGGAATTGGCAGTATGCTCGCTTTTTCGGCTGTTATGACGTACTTCTATTCATGTTATTCAAAAGAAGATAAAGGGATTAATGGCGGGGTGTGTTACGGCTTGTTTGCAGGCTTACTACTAGGGTCTGTTTCCCTTGGTACCTATTGCTATATGCCCATTCCATTAGAACTAACCTTAAGCTGGGTGGTTTCTGATATTGTCCAAGGTGTTGGATCAGGAGTGGTTTTGTCCTTTCTGTATAAAGGATAAGCTCTATTTATCAGATTATTTAAAGCCCTGTACGTTGTAGTGCGGGGCTTTTTTTATTTGCTGCTCTCCATGTAAAATAAGTTTTAACTTCTTTCTCATCCCATATGCTTGTATCTAATTGAGTATGTATTTGCATGAGCCTCATCTTTGCAGATGGAATAGATAGTGCATAATGTCGGCACACATCCAATATCTTCATTTTTCGGCGATAATACCTAGTTAAATATTTCAACCAAGAATAAGGGGCTAATAATGCTCCTGCAATCGTATTGGCTTGCCACTCTGGATTCATTGAAACAGGAATGTTTTCTCTCGCTTTTCTGACACTTTTTTCTTCTATTTTTCCAAACATATGTCCCAAAATAAAATGGCCTACCTCATGGGCCAAAGTGAAGCGATGACGAGGGTTTCCATTTAAAGCAAGCATATAATGACCTTCGTACATGGCAATTTTCTTATGACCTTCTGAATCCATCATTGAAACCGCTTCTGAAGTCGGTAACGGTTCCTGTGTTAAATGTAATGAATAATGATATTTTTTTGCTAAAACACTTTCCACTAAATAATTGATTTCTAACGGATACAATCTGTGGTGAATAGACATCCCGATCAGCATGGTTTCAGCAATGGAATTTATTCTGCGCCATGAAAAAGGATAACAGGCATTTATACAGTAAAGACGAATATTTCTCATTTTAATTAGCACAAATAGTATGAAAATAACGACTGAATGGCTCCAATATTACGGTAGATTTTGAGGATCGGGGTAATATTAATATATGATGTTTTTCTTCTTTCCTCATTTTTCTTAAGATTGTCTTAATGCGAATCAACGATTTATCTAATACCTGGTAATCAGCCACGTATTTTTTTGAAACACCAAATAATGTTGCAATTTTTTTAATATGGTCTTCAGGGAGTAAAATACTACCAGACTCCATTTGGGACATTAAGCATATTGATATATCTAAATAATTGGATGTTTCGGTTAAGCTCAAATTATGTTGTATTCTAAGTTCAAAAAGCCATCTGCCTTCTGTTAACATATTTCTTACCTCCTATTAAAAATTGACTTTAATATACCATGCGTTTGCACGCTTTGTAATATTAGAGGTTGTTTAAATATGATTATTTCTGCTAATATACCTCATTAAAATTTGTTTGGGCAGGAGAAAAGTCATGAAACTTAAATTACACTGGCAAATAATAATCGCGATGGGTGCAGGTCTTATTATTGGACTGATGTCACGTTCATATGGATTTGATGGATTTGTGTCTAACCAACTTTCTATTGTTGGAGATTTATTTTTGCGTGGTTTAAGAATGGTTATGATCCCTCTTATCATTACTTCTATAATTTCAGGGGTAACATCCGTAGGAAGCAAGGAAAATCTTGAGAGAATGGGTATTCGCACGTTTATTTACTATATGTCTACAAGCCTACTTGCCATCGTTACTGGTTTGGTTTTGGTAAATGTAATAAGACCTGGTGTTGGTGCTAAGCTTGGTTTAGAGGCTATTCCCAAAGGGCTGACGGCTAATGGAGAGCGCTTTATAGATACGCTTATCAATATTATCCCCAAAAATCCATTTAAAGCCATTGTTGATGGTGACATGCTATCAATCATTTTCTTTTCGCTCTTACTTGGATTTTGTATCACTATTGTCAATAGAAAGTATCGTGACACCCTTACAAATTTTTTCCAAGGGCTATTTGAAGTGATGATGAAAATTACACATATTGTCCTCTTTTTTGCACCGTATGGTATTTTTTCATTGATCGCAAAATTGGTTGCCCAAACAGGAACAGAGGCATTTGGCCCCTTGGGCGCCTATATGTTAACGGTAGCAAGTGCGTTATTAATTCATGCCTTTATTACACTGCCAATTCTTCTGATTGTTGTTGGAAAAATCCGACCTCAGAAACATATTAAAGCAATGTCCACAGCTCTCTTAACCGCTTTCTCAACCTCATCATCTTCTGCAACGTTACCTGTCACCATGGAATCAATTGAAGAAAATGCAGGGGTTTCTAATAAAGTCTCTAGTTTTGTGTTACCTTTGGGTGCCACTATCAATATGGACGGAACAGCTCTATATGAATGTGTTGCAGTTGTATTTATTGCCCAAGTATATGGAATTGACCTTTCTTTTGCCCAACAATTTGTGGTTGTTATTACCGCATTATTAGCCAGCATTGGGGCGGCGGGGATTCCTATGGCCGGATTGGTTATGATGGCCGTTATCCTTAATGCGGTTGGCTTACCACTGGAAGCAGTGGGCCTCATTTTAGCAGTAGATCGAGTTCTAGATATGTTGAGAACCACTGTGAATGTGTGGTCTGATAGTTGTGGTGCCGCCATTATTGCATCTAAAGAAGGTGAAAAACTGCCCATTGCTCTTAAAGGGTAGTTTACTGGGGCTGATCTGCTTCTTTCTTGATATCTGTTAATCTATCAATGACTGAATTTATTTGTAGACCGTGCTTCTTAATACCTTCTAAATAGTTGAGCTGAGCAGATTCAATCCACCCTTTACAATCTTCAATGAGCATTTCTGTATATGGTAAAATAACACATATAGGTTCTCTGAGTTCGTGATGTGCAATGTCAATATATTTAGCCAGTAATTCATTTGTTATTTCTAGGTGCTTATTTTTTTTGGCAACCTCTTCCTGGGCCTTTTTCAGCTCAAGAGTAATGCGATGCTTATGCATAGCAACTTCAACATTACAAAACAATTGCTGGACCTCATAAGGCTTGATAATATACCCATATGGATCTGATAACTTAGCCTGATCCATAGTGTCAGAATCAGAATAGGCCGTTAAAAAGATAATGGGTATATCTTGTTTTTTCCAAATTTGTTTTGCTGCTTCAATGCCTGTCATATCTCCTTTCAACTGAATATCCATGAGAACAAGGTCGGGGTTTGTACTTTGAGATAGTGTAATCGCCTCTTGGCCGTATGCCACAGTTCCAACAACTTCAAATCCATGATTTTCAATCTGTTTCTTGAGCCGCATAGCTGAAATCGATTCATCTTCTACAACTAATATTCTTAATTTATCCATGATTTGCTCCTTTTTTTGATGATACCATATTATTATCTGCATCCTTAAAAGAATTTAATGTGCTTTTTTTATGTAGTGGAAATTTAAGGGTAAAGCAAGTTCCCTTTTTCAGTTTTGATTCCACACGGATACGACCATCTAACTGATCTGTGAGACTATGAACCAATTGCATGCCCAAAGAAGTAGTGTTTTGTATATCAAAATTAGAAGGAATGCCAATACCATCATCCTGTACTTTGATTTGCATCATATTATCTTGAAAATCATCATCAAGTGAAATGGTGAGTACCCCCATATCTTCTGCTTTCCAAGCATACTTAAATGCATTGGTTACCAGTTCATTAATGATGAGCCCACAAGGTATGGCATAGTTAATATCTAATAAGACATCATTGCCTAGTAATTCAAATTGTATACTTGCCTTTTTGTAGGCATATGTATGGATAACATTTTCTACTAGAGTGGCAATGTATACTTTAAAATCAATATCTTTTAAATTCTGAGATTGGTATAGCAGAGAGTGTACCATTGCCATGGTTTTAACCCGCCTTTCTGTAGAAATAAACATTTCTTTTGATTCTGAATCTTTAATGTATTCCTGCTGTAGCCCCAATAATGAGCAAATCACATTAAGATTATTTTTCACCCGATGATGAATTTCTTTTAATAATACCTCCTTTTCAGATAGGCTTTTCTTAATATGCTCTTCAGATTTAATAATATTTTTCAACATTGTGTTAACCGAAGTGGCTAAAATTCCCACCTCATCATTTGATTCTACTTGAATGTGCTGATTCAAATTCTGGGTTTTAATAATACTTGTCATCATTCGTGTCAGTTTGATTATAGGGGCTGTGATCGCATGGGCTACCTTCTGAGTAGTGAAGTATAAAATCAGTATGAAAAAACTCAAAATCAACCAAGTCCAAAAAAACATATCCTTTGCAGGGGCCAATATATCTGACTGCTCCACAAGCGTGCTAATTAAAAATTCATTAGAACCAATGTGGATATCATAGCTAGCATGATTCAAATCATTGAGGTCTTTCAATTCATTGATTGAGGGCAACTCTGTCTCTAAAGGATATTGCGAAATAATAGTTTGTGATTGTTTATCAAGAATAAGAAACCTTCCCGTAATCAAGTTGTTTTTGTACAGTTCTTCTACGCCCCATCTTAAGTGATTTATGACGTGAAACCAATCTAAATATCCGACCATATATCCTTCTATTTCATCCATTGAATTGTATAAGGGCTGAGAAAATCTTATCGTATTTAAATTTAATTCTTGCCCTATTTGATGCTTTTTCCATTCTCCGATATATATTCCTTCCGAGTTGCTTATCTGTTCAAGATTAACTGTATTTATTTGCTTTGAAAAAGTCTCACTTTGATGGAGCGGTTTCTTCGCCGCAGTTAAAATTTGACCCTGTTTGTTTGTAATCATAATATGAGAAAATACAGTTTCTTTTTCCAAAATGGTTTTTAATAACGATAGGGACTCTTCCTGTTTTATTTGGACATGGGTTTCTTGTTCCCAATTGTAAAGAAGATATTCCCCTGTTACCTTCCACTGACCAAATAATCGTTCAGATTCATCAAGAGACCGTTGTATATTCTGGCCGATGTCTTTGTTTATAAGGGTTTGAATAGAATGGTTAGACTGAGATGAGAATATATAAAAATAAGATATTTGATATACTGTGACGATTAGCAGAGATATTAATATCAAACTACCCATCACAATGAACAGTTTTGTTTTGATGCTTTTAAAAGTCATACTATTTTACCTCTATTTGTTTTACGTCCTCAGAAAGCTGATCATGGCAAATATATGCCACAAAATTTTTCTTCCTACTGACAAGATCAACCACCTCACTCTGTGTGTGATACACCACAGGAGGGAGCCCCCGACCAGAAAGTGCTCTTTTAGAGTAATATATCTCTACTTTGTGAATAGACATGCCCAAATATGACTGTGAAAAAAGTTGGCGAATATGATGTGATTTTGGCAGATTAACAGCTCTCATATTTCCAGACTTTCCTTTTAAAAATAGCTTCTTAAATCTGCCTTTTGATAGTTCTTGAATATCTGAGTCCTTATGGGTGATTACAATCGCTTCTGTGCAAGCAAATAAGGGTGTTTCTATTGCTATCACTACGGAAATAATCAACAAGATGGTTAACATAGTAATGAACTTCATCTTTCAAAATGTTCCCACTAAAGCGATCCTAACCATCGTGTTGGTTCTAATATCACTTAAGCTGACACCTGGCATTAACATTAAGTCATCAGGCCGATCATAATAATGGATGTGAAATTCTGATTTTAAGCTGAGATGTTCGGAGAAATAATGCTGAAACCCAACCGTGGCACGCTTATGGCCCACTTTATATACAGGCTCTCCTGTATCAGATAAGTGATCAAGTCTAGAATAAAGTATAAACGGATATAAGTCATATTCTAGTAGCACATTCCAGGATATTTTTTGCCGAAAAGATGATCGAAGAGATGCAGTGAGGTATTCACTTTGTAAATTTAGATTTTCTCGTAATAGAGGGAATCTGATGCGCCCTGCATAAATGTATTCATTTGCTTTAGACCGTTGAAAAGAAATGCCCGTTATAATATTTTCATTGATGATTAACTGGCCATCTAAACCGAAATTTGTATCATCACCAAACCCGATATATGCACCCACTACAGCTTCTAAACTTTCTTCTTCATTCAACATATGATACCCATTGACCAAAAGATTTGCTTCCCGGTCAACAAGAAAATTATCATTTGGATGCGTTTCTAATGCTCGATAATTAGCGGGTGGGTCATAGATAAATGGCAACACCACTGTTGAGTCAAAGTATTGGTTATTATAAAACCCAAAGGGGGGAATGAGCTTACCCGCAGTTACCTCTATTTCTGAAGTAATGAAGGTCCCAACGGATGCTTCAGATATTCGAACTTCTCGTTCTAAATCACGTTTGATTGTATTTTCTGGGGGTGCGCCTCCCGACCAAGAGTTTTCTGTTTCCAAATAGAGTTTGGTTCTAAAACGAGTGGTTTCCAGTGACAATAATACGTTTAGGTTTTTAAGTTGTGCATAAGATTGGGCATCCATCACCATGACTTTTTGCATGCCCATCATATTCATGCCCATGGCCATTTTGGTCATGTAGTCATAATTGAGTTGATAGAAGGTGTGAATCCCTAGCCGGATATCTTGAGATAACTCAAAAGTCTTTGCTTGAACGGGTTGCACGGTCAACAAACATAAAATGAAACCCCCTACAAAAAAATGACGTGCTTTCATTATTTCCTCCAATAATCAGCATAATTGTATAGAAGTCGTTATACCCTTAATTGAATATTCTAAACATTAAGAGACAATGAGGCCGATGGATGCACCATCATGTGATTTAAGATCGCTTAGAAAGCAAAGATTCTTTTTGTTGTTCGAAATAATTGATAAAAAAAGGTGGTTTTTTCATGCCATTTATAATATTAACCCATCGCGAAATATTCACTTTGCTGGATCGCTTTATTTCGCTATCGATACATATATTGCGATATAAAAATAACATAAATAATGTATCAATATCATCCATGGTTACGGTGGGGTAAGTCTTTTGAAAATTAGCCAAACAATCCTGAACCATACTGATGAGTGGGTCCATATTTCTTTGGATAAAGTTTGCATCTAGCCCTTTATTTTTATCGTGTGCCCAAAAAAGCCCCCAATAAAATACAATAAAAAAATAAAAATAATCAAACAATAGTGGGTAATGTTCTTCTGCGTCTTCCCAATCAAAAACAGCAAGTTTTCCTGAATCTTGGATACCCACATTCCACATATTAAAATCCCCATGGCTTAAGCCTAGAGGGATATCATGTATTAATAGCAACTTAAGCCTTTCTGATATTAAAGATTTTACCGATTCTAGAAGAGGATGAATGTCACTTCTGAGAGTATCAACCACACGGTTTGGCTCATTGTTAAAAAAGTGGGTCATAAACGTCTCGTCTATTACTTTCAATTTCAGTTGACCATGAAACTCTTTAAGCCAATTTAGGGGGATTTGAACCCACTCTTTTTTAAATGTATCTGTACATGACTCAACGGGTTCATACACCATGTGGTGAGAAACATAGGTATAAACTGCCATTTTTCTGTCCTTAAAAGCAATGAAGTTGATGGGCTTAGGAACGGTGTCTTTAATATCTTTCATTTTAGATAATAATGTAAGAAATTTATATTCTCTCTCTATAGCTTCATCACAGACTTTCGAGAACTGTTGTGGAATTTTGATGACAAAGTAAGGGTTTTCTTTTTCATCAACGACAACAAGCCCTAAAGCCACATGGGGAGAGTTTTTACGAATTAAATTCAATTTGAATTGAATGGTTTCGGGTATGTGAGTTTTTTTAAATAGTGGCGCATTATCCCGAATTATTTTTTCAATTTGTGGCAATGAATGCATCGACATGGTGTAGTTATTATACCACTATTGTTGAATCCTCCCTTCTACGATTTGCCTATTTAGGGTGAGAGTGTGTAAGCTTATATACGATGAAATTTGTTGATATTGCACAAATACATGTGAATGCAGGAAATGGAGGGCCAGGCGCCAGAAGTTTTCGTAGGGAAAAATATGCCCCAAAAGGAGGCCCTGATGGAGGAGATGGGGGAGATGGGGGGGGTGTTGTTTTCATTGCCTCACAGGCCTGTCAAACGCTATTAGATGTAAAGCTTAAACGGGCATACAAAGCCAAAAATGGGTCATCTGGAAAGAGAAAAAACCAGTTTGGGTCCAAGGGAGAAGATTTAATAATTTTAGTTCCTTTAGGCACTAAGTTTTATGATGATAACCATACACTCCTAGCCGATTTGACCAGTGAAAAGCAAGTATATATTGCAGCCAGTGGGGGAAGCGGTGGAAAGGGAAATGCCAAATTTTCTTCCAGTACCAACCGTACACCAAGATATGCCCAACCGGGCTTGCCAGGCGAAGAACAATCCCTTCATTTAGAATTAAGACTCATTGCAGAAGCAGGCTTGGTGGGTCTTCCTAATGCAGGCAAATCTACCCTACTCAAGACTTTAACAAATGCTAACCCAAAAATTGCTGCATACCCTTTTACGACACTATTTCCCAACCTTGGCATATTAAAAAGGTTTGATCGTGAAATTGTTATTGCAGATATTCCAGGAGTTGTTGAAGGTGCTTCAAAAGGAGTGGGGTTGGGGATTGATTTCTTACGTCACATTGATCGAACCAAACTCTTGATTCATCTTGTTAGTGCAGAATCAAATATTGAAGAAGTCTGGAAAGGTTATTGCGCGATTCAACAAGAATTTAAGAAAAGTATCCATCATCTTCAGGATAAACCTCAAATGGTACTGATCAGTAAAATTGATACGGTGACACCCAAAGATGTAACCCGGATACTTTCTTATTTCAAAAAAAAGAAGGTACCTGCCCACGGAATTTCTTGTTTTACCAACGAAGGACTAGATACACTGATTCAAAGTCTTTTACAAACCCCTCATTTAGGATCGTTTTAAACTAATGCGCTTACGGGAGGCTTTTGCTATAATATGCCCATGAGTTCAAGAAGAACAATTGTCATTAAGATTGGGACTAATATTCTCACCACAATCGAAGGAAAGTTAGATTTAAATAGTCTTAGAAATCTATGCCATCAAATATCAGATGTTATTGAAGAGAAAAAGTATCATTTTGTTGTTGTGACCTCTGGATCTATTACATCCGGTTGCGAAAAGATGAATATCAAGCCCCTTAATATTCCAGAAAAACAGGCTGCAGCAGCAGTTGGTCAAATTCTACTGATGCAAGAATACAGTAATTTCTTTGAACAACGGGGTTTTCAGGTTGCACAAGTTCTTTTAACTCAGGAGGCTTTCGAAGACGCACGTCATAAGCATGCTTACAACACCATAAAAACCCTTATTAGTAACAATATTATTCCTATCATTAATGAAAATGATACGGTTGCTACAGATGAAATTAAGTTTGGTGATAATGATGAATTATCTGCAAGAGTATCTACACTGTTAAAAGCAAAGGCTCTTTATCTACTAACGGATACGGATGGCCTGCATTCAGATAACCCTAAATCCAACCCCAAAGCCAGACTCATCCATACCATCTCATCTCGATCGGAAAAATTGATGTCTCTCGTCAATGATATCCCAAATACGAGAAGCAGAGGAGGCATGAAATCTAAGCTAGAAGCCGCTATTCATGCTGCAAAATCTGGCGTTGATGTCACCATTGCAAACGGTAGAAGCCCCCATATCATTCGTGATATCCTACATGGTAAAACGGTTGGTACCAAAATTACTGTAAAATAAGGAGTCCAATATGATATCCACTCACACCACTTTATCCATCGAAGAACAATGTAAACGTGCCCATAAGGTAAGATTTGTGATGGCCTCTCAATCTACAGAAGTAAAAAATAAGGTACTGCATCACATGGCAGAATCATTAAAAACACACAAAGACGACATTATTAGACACAATGAAATGGATATTAAATCAGGTATTCAAAGTGGATTATCAAAAGCGTTAATAGACCGACTCACTTTAAATGAAAGCCGAATTTTGGGAATGGCTCAAAGTCTGATAGATATTGCACATCAACCGGATCCAATTGGGGAGGCTGTTTCGTCATGGATACGCCCTAATGGGCTTCATATTTCTAAAATTCGTGACCCTTTGGGTGTGATTGCCATTATATATGAAGCCAGACCCAATGTAACAGCTGATGCGATTGGTTTGTGTGTCAAATCGGGAAATGCTGTGGTTTTGAGGGGAAGTTCTTCTGCTCAACACTCTAATCGAATGATTACTCAGGTGTTAAGAGAAGCAGCTGTAAATGAAGGTGTCCCTGGTGAAGCCATTCAACTTCTTGAAGATACATCTAGAGAGGGCGTACAAAAACTGGTCACTCTCAGACAATATTTGAGCCTGGTTATTCCAAGAGGAGGGGCGTCATTAATTCAAAGTGTTGTGACACATGCCACGGTCCCTTCCATAGAAACGGGGGTTGGAAATTGCCATATTTATGTCGATAAATCAGCTAATTTGAAAGATGCCATCAACATTGTGATCAATGCTAAAACCCAGCGTCCTTCTGTATGTAATGCCTGCGAAACACTTTTGGTTCACGAGCAGGTTGCTTCTGATTTCTTGCAACAGATTTATCCTAAACTTGACGAAAAAGGGGTTGAAATAAGAGGAGATGATAAAACCCGTGAACGATTGCCCGCATGCAAAAAAGCGACAAATGAAGACTGGGACACCGAATATTTGGATCTCATTTTGGCAGTTAAAGTTGTTGCAGATATAAATGAGGCCATTTCCCACATTCAAATGCATAGTACACTTCATTCAGAATCTATCATAGCTTCTGATGAAAAGGCGATTTCTCTATTTAAAAACAACATCGATGCAGCTGCCATTGTTATTAATGCTTCTTCTCGTTTTGTGGATGGCAGTGAGTTCGGTTTTGGAGCAGAAATGGGCATTTCTACTCAAAAACTTCATGCGAGAGGACCGATGGGACTAACAGAACTCACTACGACAAAATATATCGTAGAAGGTAACGGCCAAATCAGGTCTTAAGCCAAAGTTGAAAAATCAGAATCAGATTTATTAGGGCGTTCCTTTGTATATTTGGGGTCGCCTTTTCTAAGGTTGTCCATCATATTATCCAGACCTTCTTTATCATCATCTTTTAACATATTCTCACTTAACACTTCCTCTTTTATCTGGCTTTCGCTTTCCCCAAGGTTTAGTGCTGTAAAACCATCGTTTGATATGACAGCAACAGGAATTTCGTCTATATGAAATCCACTGGCATGAAACGCCTTTAGAATGGGCTTGTTCGGATCTTTTAAACCAATGATAAAATGATATTTTTGTACGTTTGTTATATCTTGGTGAGATGGTGTTGGGAGTCCGTCTGGGTGCGAATGATAAGATCCAAAAAATCCCAGCCCATGCTTTTCGAAAAATTCATGGGCTCTCTGAATATCATCACTGGTCATCACAAATCTTCTTGTACGGTCTGTTGCACTTTGATTGTAAACGGGTAAAACAGCCTGAACGACATTGTCTTTACCACCTAAAAAACCCCCGGATTCTTCAGGGTAGTTATCCATTGCTTGTCCCATGACAATATCGAATTGACGCTGTGTAATCAGTAACTCAGGAGGGAGAGATTCTTTTTTCATGGGTCATCCATAGTTCCATTTTAATTGATTTAACTCACACACTTGTTTTACCAATATACGCAGACGTTCATTTTTTATTTTTGGATAAAAAGGTCTTTGTTGAATCTTATAACCACAATTTCTCTCCAGTGAATGATCATGTAAAAACCTGCTTAGAGGGTATTGATGACATAATGCGGGTCGATTATCATAATCGTTGCATTTAGACTCTTTTGTTAGACAAGCGCAATTAAAATAAGAAATAGTACCCTTTTCAGAATGGGGTATAAATCGCTGGAATTCAGAATGTTTTTTTTTCAGTGCGTTAAATGTGGTGTGATTATCCACAGGTTTGTTTTTATGTGATATCATAATTCCGCGACAGCAGTTTCCTGAATGTAGACATTTACCACCAATAAAAAATAAATCCAGCTTGATTAACTTCCATAGCACTTTTTCATACTTGATATGCCTCAGAAATAAATCGTTTAATAGAAATATCGTATACAGGAAGTAAAAAGATATCCATCTAGGATTTGGCTGATAGATAGAAGCCTTATATGACATTAAGCAATTACCGGATGAATAATTCCTTTCATAGCTGAAATAATGGACTGGTTTCCTTTTTCAGCTAGGGACAATAAACCATTTAACTCTGACGAACTAAAAGGTTCAGATTCAGCTGTTCCCTGTACTTCTACGAATTTACCACTTTCAGTCATAACGACATTCATATCTACATCTGCGTTAGAATCCTCTTCATAACATAAATCAAGCAAAGGTTCTCCACTCACAATACCCACGCTTATAGCAGAAAGAAATTCTTTAATGGGATTTTCATGTATAAGTTCATCATTAAGTAAGAACTGAACAGCATCCCATAATGCGATCATACCGCCGCTAATAGCTGCTGTTCGAGTACCACCATCTGCTTGTATGACGTCTGCATCGATAATGATACTTCTTTCTCCTAGTTTTTCTAAATCCAAACACGCTCTTAAAGACCGACCAATTAACCGTTGAATTTCATACGTTCGACCGGTTGGCTTTCCCTTTTTAACCTCTCTACTGACTCTAGTATGGGTTGAAGAGGGGAGCATTGAATACTCAGCAGTGACCCATCCTTGTCCAGAATCTTTTAAAAAAGAAGGCACTTTCTCCTCTACAGATGCTGTACATAATACTTGTGTATCCCCAAATACGGCCAATACAGATCCCTGGGAATATTTGGTGTAGCCTCTTTTAAACTCAAAGGGTCTTAGCTCGTCTTTACCCCGATTATTTTGTCTGTTCATTTTTTAACTCCTTTGCTAACTGTTGACGACTGGTTTCTATACTGTTTTCCATCGTCATTAAATTTTTATGCACTTTTGTGACCATTAATTGAAGATTAGCCATCATATAATCCACATACTCCTTCGTGTCTTTTACCATCCCGTCTGACTTCTTCTGAGCATCTTGAACCAACTGAGATGCCAATATTTCCTCACTCACAGGGATAGGCTCTTCTTTTTGGGAAGGTTCTTTTGTGGGCTTAGGTTGTTCATGGCGTTCATTGCTGTTCAAAGATTGTTCAATAGACTCACGAATGACATTGCCATTACTTTTAACAGCCAGGCGAAGCTTATCGAGTAATATCAGAATCTTTTTCTCTTCCAACACAACTTTATCTGTTAGAGGAATTTTCTTGCTTTCTAATATTGTTGCCTCAATGGAATCTATAAGTCCTAATAATTCACTCATTTTAGTTTTTCCTTTAATGCATCTTTAACATGTGAGGGTACAAAATCCTCAATGTCAGCTTTAAGATGTACCAGTTCTTTCACCAAGCTAGAACTCAAATATGAATACTTAGAGTCTGTCATTAAAAAAACCGTGTCGATTTTAGGTGCTAATTCCCGATTAGTCAATGACATTTGAAATTCGACATCAAAATCAGATACTGCCCTCAATCCTCTTATCAAAATTGAAACACCTTTCTTTTGTGCATAGTCCACCAATAGGCCTTCAAGACCGTTACATTCAACCTTAGGATCATCCTTGAATATACCATTGATAAGAGATATGCGCTCATCAATTGTAAAAAAAGCGGTCTTATTAAGGTTATGACTTACCGCAACATATACAAAATCAAAAATACCTTTTGCCCTGTTAATAATATCAACATGGCCATTGGTAATCGGATCAAAACTGCCAGCATATATCGCTTTTGTCATTTTTTTATTAATGTGATTGTGGATTTACCATAAAAATACCTTTTCCCTTGCGTACCTAATTTAGGAAGGGACATCTCTTTAAAATGTTCACACACCACAGTTCCTTCGGGATCAAGTATATCAAATTCTAAAACCTGCTTCAATGAGGCTTCATACAAGTCTTCTCTATCCCAAGGAGGATCGAGAAAAATAAGGTCGAAAACACGATGACATTTTTTTAACCAAGGGATCGCACTAGACTGTATAATACTGATATTTTCATCATTTGGTCTGACATTTTTCTTCAGATATGTTACGGATAAATCTACAAAAGTGACATGACTGGCGCCACGAGATAAAGCCTCTAACCCCAGGCTTCCTGTGCCACAAAAAAGATCTAACACTGTAGCCCCTTGAATCCAACTCTGAATAATATCAAATACTGCTTCACGAACCCGATTCTTGGTAGGGCGAAAATGCTGATCTTTAGGATAGTGAAGAGGTCTTCCCTTTATTTTTCCTGAGATGATCCTCATTAGTTGAGTTGCCCCTCACTAAAGCAACTATTTTTCATAGATAACACATGACGCTTTAAATTTTGATGGTGACTCTCAACAAGTAAAGGGTCTTGTTGTAATAATTTTTTTGCTTCCTCTCTTGCTATGAGCAATATTTTTTCATCCTTAACCAAATCTGCTAATTGTAAGCTGGGTAGGCCAGATTGGCGTGAACCCAACATATCACCTGGACCCCTTATGGCAAGGTCATATTCAGCAATTTTAAATCCATCTGAGGTAGATGCCATGGCTTGTAGGCGATCTTTTGTCGCAGAAACATTTGGAGAGGTTATCAAAAAGCAAGTTGACGCCGTTCCACCTCTACCAATTCTTCCTCTTAGTTGATGAAGCTGAGATAATCCAAATCTTTCTGCATGCCGTATGACCATTATAGTGGCATTTGGAACGTCAATTCCCACCTCAATAACGGTTGTACTAACAAGTACCTGGGTTGTTCCTTTTTTGAAGCGGTTCATGACAGCTTCTTTTTCTTCTGACTTCATTTTTCCATGGATCAAATCGACCTTATGGTGGGTAAAAACCTGAGATTTGAGGATATCATAACCTTGAACAGCAGAATTCAAATCAATTTTTTCAGATTCTTCTACCAATGGGTATACAATATATATCTGATACCCTTTTTGGAGTTCTTGATGACAAAAAGAATATACTTTTGTTAACCCTCCTTCCTTCAATACGTAGGTTTTAGGGGCCACTCTCCCGGGAGGTAACTCATCAATAATGGTTTTATCTAAATCTCCATACACAGTTAACATCAATGATCTTGGGATGGGTGTCGCTGTCATAAATAAGCAATGGGGTGAGTGCCCTTTGTCTTTCAATTTCATTCGTTGGAAAACCCCAAATCGATGTTGCTCATCCACCACAACAAGCCCAAGTTGGTTAATGACTACCGGATCTTGATACAAGGCATGGGTTCCCACAACGATGGTTCTTTTTGCTGAACTTAACTGCAACTGAGCCTCTTTTTTTTCAGATACTTTTAATTTTCCTTTGAGTAACATTATCGACACATTAAAGGGGCTGAGCCTTTCTTTTAGGGTTCGGTAATGCTGTTCTGCTAATATTTCTGTAGGAACCATCATTGCGCCATTAAAACCCGATGAAATAGCCATCATCAGAGCCGCCATAGCCACATCAGTCTTCCCAGAGCCAACATCTCCTTGGATTAAACGATTCATAGGATGAGGGCTTGAAACATCTGTCTCAATATCTGAAATCGCACGCTCCTGAGCTTTAGTGAGCCGATAAGGCAGTGCGTCTATAAATTGTTTAGACGGAGGCCCTCCTACAACAAATTGTGGACCTGGAATGTTTTGCTTAGATAGCATTCTTCGTTTTTCTAAAATGAGTTGGCCATAAAAAAATTCCTCAAACACCAGTCTTTTTTTAGCAGATTGAAAATATTCTCTTGAAGAAGGAAAATGCATTTCTTTGATGGCATCACTTAAAGAAAAAAACTGGTATTGATTCATTAAATATGGCGGCAGAGGGTCTTGTAACAACGGACCATATTGGGTGATGATGCTTTTAGCAATTTTACGCATTTGTAATTGAATCAATCCTGAAACCAAAGCGTAAATAGGAAGTACCTGCCCAACATAAAGTGAAGGATCCTCAGCTGAGATTACTTCCGTATTAGCGACGCTAAATTGACGCTCGCTTTGGAAGGAATTGACAGTTACCTTTCCACTTAAGACTACCTGAGTGTCTATTTTTAGTACGCGCTTTAAGAACCCTTGGTTAAACCAAATGGCTGCTATACTTCCCGTTTCATCTTGAATCATTCCTTTTAGGATGTTTAAGCCAGGTCTCGGTTTATTTTCTGTCAGACTGATAAGTCGCCCTTTTATCGTTGTAGGCGTCGAGAGTGATAAATCGGATATGCTAGGAAGCGATCGTCTATCGTCATAAGTTCTTGGAAAGGTATATAGAAAATCCTTCATATTTAAAATATTCATTGTTGCAAGTCGCTGAGAGACTTTCGGGCCAACACCTTTTACATACTGGATAGGCGTATCCAAACCCTTATGATTCATTGGTTCCAGGCCAAACAAGGGGATTATTTGAATATCCTAATATGTGTAGATCTGGCCCACTTTTTTTAACAGATAAATGAGATAGGTTCAATTCCTTGGAGAAAGAAGTTACAGGAGTTATTCCGCCTATTATGGGGGCTACATATAAACTGATTTTATCCACAATACCGTCTTCTAAAGCAGAAGAAAATACCTGTGCCCCACCTTCGAGTAAAATATGACCAATGCCTTGATGATATAACTAAGAGAG
>JABSQL010000339.1 GCA_013215865.1 Candidatus Margulisiibacteriota bacterium | reverse complement strand
TTTCTGGTATTATTTTTTCACTAATCATTTCTGTGGCTGGGATTAGTTATCTTGAACATGTCCCCCCTTGATTCTCTTACCTAATTCCAGCCACTACTTTTCCATCAATTGTCCTTTTTGTTCCCAAAATTGTTTTGTTGCATTTCAAAATGGGAATTATTTTCTTGGTCGAGAAAGGTTTTCGCCTTCCTGCGGTTCCTTCTTTCGGCCACTAAAATCCCTCTCAAACCAAAACACTATCAGCCTTGAAGAGCTTCACCATTTCGGTATCGAGTGCATTCCTGAAAAATGGCGTCCCTTCTCGCATCGTTGGGAAGGTGATTTTTACAATTCCAGTCGCTTTTTCTTTGAGGCCGTCCACTTTCAAGGCTTTTTCGAGGTCGGAATCGAGTTCTTTGTTTTGTTCTTCGACTTCTTGCCTAGTTTGTTCGTAGACCTTGTGTGACATTTTGGAGGTTTCTTTCTTTTTAATTTCTTGTTTCTCTACCTTGTCTTGGTACTCAAATTGCCTTGTTAGCGATGTTCTCAAAAGCCCCCCTGCGTTCTCACAAACCTTTCGGGTTGGGTCTGAGGTACTCGTATCCCGATAACGTTTCTCTAGTTGGGTGATATGGACTTGTAGTGGCTCAAAACCGAATTGGTTCATCATCTGCTTTAAGTCTTCTTTTGAAACTCTTTTAAAGGCAGATTTGTGTTGCAGTTTTAAAGAATCCAAAGAAAACGACAACAGTCCTTCGGACTTGTTACGTAGTTCACTAGGCGGTTTATTACACCTGGACGAAGTCCTGTTGTTGTTATTCTTTTGTTTAACAGGAAATATATTCCGCGCACATGAGGTAGTTCCTCTAGGGGAACTGGTGTGTGGTTCCTCATGGGGAACTACAGGAAGACTTTTTTCACCCTGATATTCTTGTTTGCCACAGAACACCCATTTAAGTTGATAAACGTTCCCTATTTTGTGTTTATTGCTTCTGTCTATTTCAATGAACCCTTTTTCTTCAAGTTCTTTTAAACATTCAATCGCTTTTCGCCTGCTCATTTTCCCGATGGTAACGATCTCTGAAAAACTAATGGTGCTAGTGGTGCTGTTTGGTGATATTTCGTCTGCGATGGAATAAAAAACGGACTGACTGTCTCTTGAGACATCTTTTGAAACGAACCGTTTGTTCATCCCTTTCATGGTTTTGTAATAGGGTAACGTCTTGAACTCTATTTGATGTTGCCGTTCCTCTGAACAAGACGATGCTTGTATTCTCGATTCCCCTTTAAATTCTTCAGGTATTGCACCGAAGTGCTCCCCTACCCCAATTTTCTTTTCTTTGAAAGAAATGGTCATTGGTTTTCTCCTAAGATATGACATTTCCCGCCCCTTAATTAAAGTGATTTGCAGTTACGTTTTTTGTTTTGGATTCGTTTAGGGTTATAGCTTTCCTATATACATTTGACATTACGCCTAGGAATGCTATTATTAGAGGGTAAATAAAGTTCTTCGAAAAACTTATTTCCCTGCACTAAATCTCAGCGCTAACTGAGATTTTTTTGCGTTTATACCCTACTTCCTGTTCCTTTCACCTCCTCACGAACACATGCGTCTAGTAAGACGCGGATGTTCAGCAGTATAGCTGTAATATTATTTTCATGTCAAAAGATGTGGAATCAAAAAAATTCGCAAAGCTAGTCGGCGAACATTTGAAAAAAACAAGACTCTTAAAAAAACTTTCTACTACACGGCTTGCGTATAATAGTGACGTTCAATCCTCTTTAATTTCTAAAATCGAAAGAGGTATCTCGGAGCCGCATATCACAACATTAATTAAAATCCTTAATGGCCTGGATACGACCGTCGATGATTTCTTCAAAGCCCTTGATTATTCCCACCTTTAATCAACAGCAACTCATTAATGCTATAAGTCCATTCATTCAAGTGCACAATTTGGCACAAATTACCGATCTTCAAACTGTCGATGACATTAAATTATATGAGCTGTGGGATATGTTGATCCCTAAGTAATTAATAG
>JABSQL010000338.1 GCA_013215865.1 Candidatus Margulisiibacteriota bacterium | reverse complement strand
TGTAGTATCTCTTTCCTCGGTTATCTTTTAGTGGTGGATAAAATACTCCCCCTTCTTTCTCTAGAGTACGGAGGGATTGCTCTGTTCTTCCAATCATGGCAGATGCCTCCTTAATCCCCCATGTTCTCAGCGTTTTTCTATCTTCTGGAGCTGAGTATAGCTTTAGTAAATCATTTAATGCTGTATTGCCTACTTGATGAAAAGCTTTCATTAAGGAGCTAGCGTTATTAATTCCGAATTGTGTAAGAGGTTCTTTCACGTGCTGTTCCTTGCGAGAGGTTCTTCTTTAACTAGAATAGCCACATTATTTCCTTTTTTCAATTAAAAGTCAAAAAAAAGAGAATAGATTATAGTGTCGAACTCAATAAATATTTAACTTATTTGCCTAACTTAGATTGTGCGTAATATTCCGGCTCTCCGTATCTTCGCGTGGGAAGTTAGCTTTCTTGATCTGATATAATACAGTCTCTTGCATTTATGCACAAAAAAGAGATTTTATTTAAAATGGAAAAATCATCGCAGAATTTATCAATCCCAGTTGAACTGTTAGGTCTTGCAAATATTGAGATTATTGAAGTGAAGATGGGACGTGATGATGAAATATTTATAAAAGTAAAAAGTACAAAAGATGAAATTCCATGTCGTCAATGTGGCAAGCCAACAAAAGTGCATGGTAAAGGCCGTACATTAAAAATTCGCCATCTACCAATCCTTGGAAAAAAAACATTCATTGAGATCACACCCATGCGTGGGATATGTGATCAATGTGATGACCGCCCATCAACCACACAAACGTTATCTTGGTATGAGCATAATGCTCGTCATACAAAAGCATATGAGCAGTATATCTTATTATCCATCAAAAACAGCACGATTACTGATGCAAGTATTAAAGAAGAAATTTCAGAAGGAACAATACAAAATATACTCAATAAATATATTGACGACGAGGTTGACTGGAATACAATAAAGAAACTGGGCATACTTGGCATTGATGAAATAAGCCTTAAAAAAGGATATAGAGATTTTATCACGATAATTACCAGTAGAATAGCCGGTAAAAATCAGATATTAGCAGTCCTAAAGGGCAGAGACAAAGTAACTGTAAAGGCATTTTTTAACAGTATACCTGAAAAGTTGCATAAAACTATTATTGCTATTTGCTGTGACATGTATGACGGCTATGTTAATGCAGCCAGTGAAGTATTTGATGATAAAGTTGCCATTATCGTTGACAGGTTTCACGTTGCAAAACTTTATAGAAAAGCATTAGTGTCATTGCGTCAACAAGAACTATCACGTTTACGTAAAGCACTGAGCAAAGAAGAATATGAATCACTGAAAACTGCCATAGCCATATTAGTAAAAAAACAAGAGAAATATACTAAGCACGATAAAAAAGAGCTTGAAAAATTATTTGCGTATTCTCCTGCCTTAAAAGCTGCATATCGATTGGCTCGACAGTTAACCTCAATATATAATACTAAGCATCGTAAGAAAACTGCAGATAAAAAATTAACTCAGTGGATTGAAAGTGTGCACAATTCTGATGTAAGGTGTTTTGACGGATTCATCGAGACGCTGAAAAAGTATCAAGACTACGTGATCAATTACTTCGTTGACCGTAATACAAGTGGTTTTGTAGAAGGTTTAAATAATAAATTCAAGGTCGCTAAACGCAGATGCTATGGCATATCCAATCTGAAAAACTTCTTCCAGAGGATATTTTTAGATTTAACGCCATACTATATTCTAAAACGAAATCAGTTTGTTATGGCAAAATAATCCCCACGCGAAGATGCGGAGAGCCAAAGATTATTGGGAGATATAGAGACAAGACCAGCATCAATTAAGCAGTTAGAAGAGCCGGAAAAACCACAAGCGCTAGCGGCACTGATGGAGGAACAACAAGAGCTAGTGACATTGATGGCAGCAGAATATAAGTTAGTGAAGCTAATACAGGAAGAACAACAAGAATTACAGAAGATGGGAACAGATAAAAAACCAAAGTGGTTAATAGCCGGAAAAAGTGAAGCAATAAAATTACTGCAAAAGGAGTTAGCGTCAACAAAAAATATGGTGGGAGAACAACGAGCGCTAACGAAATTGATGGTTACGAAAAGCAATTTAACAGCACAACTAGAGAAAATGAGGACATTAGAGAAAGATTATCAGCAAGATTATGGAAAAACAGGCCTGATGAGGATAGCAGCACTAGCAGATAGAAAAGCTGTTGCATTCAAACGAAAACGAGGTGAATATTATATATACTATTATGATAATGAAGGAGATCATACATCTAAGAAATTAGATAAATCAAAATCATATGAGCTGGAATTAATTGAATTACTTTGCAATTGTCATAAAGTATCCCCACGATGTTTTGGGAAAGAAGGGAAAATGTATCTTGGAAGTATATTTCATATTGCAATCAATAATTTTTTTCGGGAAAATGGCTTAGGTATCGTGGGACAAATGACTGAAAAGGCTTTGGTTGGTTTGCCATTAGCGCTAGAATATGGGAGTGATATTGCTGATCCCACCTTCCCGTATTCCCCCGAAGTTTCTAATGATGAATATGATAATGCCGTTGCTACTGTTCCAACTCTCCTCAACACCAGGGTTCACAATGGTTATTGTGTTTCTCCTAAATCTAAATTTGCTTCTGGAAAAGCACCAACAGTTGCTACTACTCACAAGAAACCACAGGTGGCTTAGGTTTGCAACAGATCGTTTTACCCATTGCCGGCATTGATATTATTATCAATAATGAATTGTCAGTTTAATATCACCACTAGAATACGCAGTATTGAATAGCGCCTTGTTTGGATGGCGTGTGATCTCTATCTTGACACTCTTTTGACAAGCTTTCCCTAAAACGGTGTTCGGTGTGTTAGTTCTTTAGTAGCGATGTGGATGATTGATTTTAAGTGATTATTTATATGTGTTATCTGAGCGACTTTAGTTATACGCTGAGTTAACTGGCGATTCAAAACTGCCAAAGTTTTGAAATATACGGGTGAGTGGGCTTTACTAAGTATGAAATAGTTTACCTGGAAATCAAGTAAATATTATTTTGTATTTTGCAATATAATTTGATGAACTTATATCGATAATTTCAACTTGGAACGATTACTAAAT
>JABSQL010000337.1 GCA_013215865.1 Candidatus Margulisiibacteriota bacterium | reverse complement strand
CCGAATTGTAAGAGGAACTGTAAAATATCATGTATGCTCTTTGGAAGTCTTTTGTTAGCACCTATCGACACTATTTTATATTTTTTCATGGTTACAATCGCGGCTTTCCAGAGGTGGGAGGCTGCGGAGAGCCATTTGAATCATTATGGGGAATACAATGATAAAAGCCGTTGGGTATTAGGTAATCTATATATACTATCATACTAGATGGAACAGGTTTCATTGACGCTACATCTTTTTTTCCTACAATTTAGTGTGGTATCTTGTTCTGATTGGCAAGAAATAATTTTATTGATCACGGACCCATCTCCATTGAAATAATGTTCAGAAAACTACATTAACATAAAATTATAAAAAAATAAAAGAAAGAAGTTAAGTCTGAAGTAGAGAAGACACATCTTTGCCACCGATCATGCGGTGAAGTTCCTGAGAAATATCTTGTGGTTCAAGCGGCGTTGCTTTGACTTTGGTTTGATTCTCCGAAACACTTTTTGAGATGACAAAGTGTTGGTTGGCTTCTTTGGCAATTTGGGCAAGGTGTGTGACGCAAAACACCTGCACATGGTGAGAGAGTTGCTTTAATTTTTTTCCCATTTCAATGGCTGTTAATCCACCCACTCCAGAATCAATTTCGTCAAATATGATGCATTGGATACCCGTGTTTTTAAGGGTGGCAGATTGAATGGCCAGCATTACACGGGAAAGTTCTCCCCCGGATGCAATCTTGTGAAGCGGTTTGAGGGGTTCGCCCGGGTTTGCAGATAGGAGAAAGGTGACGTCAGTGGCACCTGTTTCTGTTAGCTTGTCTAAATGAAGCTGACAGGTACATGTGAAGTTAGCTTGAGTAAATGAGAGATCTAGCAAGTGTTGTTGGATCTCAGAACGTAATTTCCCCGCTATTTTTTCCCTGGTTTGATGAAGGGTTGTTGCCCGTGTACGGACCTCATGATGAAGTTGGGTATACCTGTGCTTGATAGCATCTTGGTTTTGATTGTTTTGTGATAAAGCGAGACGTTCAATATCAAGAGAATCTTTTAATGCCAACAATGCTTCAATAGAAGAAACGTTATATTTTTGTTTATACCGAAAGATCACATCAAGCCGGCTCTCAATGTCATCAATATTCATATCTTCTAGCTCTGATAACTGAGAAGCCCCCATTTCAGCCACAGATAAAAATTCAGCAACATTCATTTGACACTGGTTTAATTGACCAGATAAAGATCCTACAATAGGGTGTGTTGAATCAAATGACGATAAGACATTCTGTGCCTGTGAGAGGTCTGAAGCTGCATGATCAAACAGCTCGGAAAGTGTTGCCATGTTTTTCTGTGTAAACTCAAAAGTGTGGAGGTCTTTTTTCTGGGTATTGAGTAATGTTTCTTCTTCCTTTGAAAACGACTGAGTATCAATATCGGCTATCTGTAGCTCCAAAGAGTTGATTTTTTGTAATAGGATGTCTCTACCTTGAGTGAAAGCCAAATAGTCATTTTCAACGGTTTTAAACTGCCTATAGCACTCTTGATACGCAAGAAGAGGCTTTTCAATATGATCCCGTTTAAAATGGTCTAGAATGGTATGCTGATAGTCTTTATTTAAAAGAGTCAGAGTATCATGCTGACCGACAGAGTTTACTAGTGGCAATAATACTTTCTGTAGCTGTTTGAGGGTCACTGTTTCTCCGTCTATTTTAGCGATACTACCCCTTCCTCGAACAAGTTTGCGCGTAACAACCATCATATTTTGTGACACAGGGGGGTTAAAATAAAAAGTCCCTTCAATGAGAGCCTCTTGGCACCCTTCTTTGAGGAAGTCTTCTTTGAATGTATGGCCCAACAGAATTGAAACGGCATCCACAATAATCGATTTCCCTGCACCCGTTTCACCACTGAATACGGTAAGACCTTCAGAGAAATTAAGCTCAATTTCATCTATGATAGCAATATTTCGGATATATAGTTGTTTCAACATATCTTACTATGACTATACACACTAGTCTTAGTCGCAGTAAAGAGGTGGTTTTCGTGGGACTATTCTGGCGCGTAAGCTGGAATAGTCCGGACTATTCTGGTTTATATGCTGCAATGGTACTAATGAAACGAATGATAACGCCTTACATATGCAAGGATTTAGATAAGAAAATCGTGTTGATAACGGGGCCAAGACAAACAGGTAAAACCTATATATCAAAAAGGTTGAAGTCATCAAAGAATTAGATTTCATTAATGACACCAAAGGAGTAAAAGGCGTACTATATTACCTGAGGACAAAAGAGGGTAAAGAACTCGATTTCTTAATTGTTCAAGATAAACAAGAGACTCACATGATAGAAGTGAAATGGTCAGATACAACTATAAGTAGGGCTTTTTCTTATTTTAAAAGAGTATTTCAACATCCGATTCGACAAATCCAGCTTGTACATAATTGCGATAGAGAGTTTGTTACTAAAGAAGAGGTTGGTCTAAGAAATGTTATCAATTGGTTAAAAGACATTGATCTATTGAAGGAGTAACTTAGTGGATTTTACAATGTCTATCTGTTAAGCACTTCCCGCTCTAGGGTACGAGAAGTATAAAAGGTATAGTTTATTAATGAAAATATGTGTTTATCACCCCTAGACTCACATGCAAAAGACAATCCAAACTTGTTGAGCTCGCTTATAAAACAGTATTCTTCAATATTTTTTTTAATAATATGAGAAAATTTGTAATCTTGATGTGTGTCTTTTGTGGGATGAAGAATGTTTAGGCAAATATTATCTTCACCTTTAAGTGAAAATAGAGGAGTTATCACATCGTACTTTGAACAAAATGCTTTGTCAGTAAAAAACCAATTCGTGAATGAAATCAGTATTGCTGCTATATATCTATCATTTTTATTGGGTATCTCAGGACAATACTCATTTATTAGATCCATAACAATGATGAATCTCTCTAGAAATAATCTCAAAGAAACATCAAAGGTTTTATTGTGATGTTCTTTCAGAAGTTCATAGAACTCAGTAGCCAACTTCGATTCTTTAATGATCAGCTTCATTGCTGCTATCAAATTCTTATTGAGCTCCTCAGGCTCTAGTGTACAGAAATAATTATGAACTAGAACTGCAATCCAAAAAGGATTGTAAAATGGAGATTTACGTGTAGGCATTCTTGATTTGTGCGATTCGAATTGGTTTATTTTTTTCTTCTTAGATTGGTAAAATTGTTTAGGCCCAGAACCTTTTCCACTATACAAAAAAACATATTCATCATTGTCTTTAGATTTTGTACAAATAAAGGATAAACCAAGGGTCTCTTCTTCTAATGATTGATTTTGAAAACAATATGTTTCCTCACTCGAACTAATATGATGAACAAAACGATACGTCCTATGTTTACTTTGTGGATATTTTAATGTTACGATATATTCATTATCAAATTTAATTTCGAAACCAAGTTTGATCTTATCCTCATTATAAGAATTAAGGAAGAATGTATTACTTAATGAAATAAACAAGGAGACTATGTGTTTTTTTTTTCTGCTTGGTATTTCATCCACACGTAATTCTATTCTTTGACACACAAGGAAGAACCTACCTACAAACATTTCTGATGTAATATTAGAAAATGGTAGGTAATCACTTTTCAGAATTTCTATGAACTCAGAACCTAAACCCGATCTACCAATGATTAGCTCCATACCTGAATCATACTGAATTTTAGGATTAAAAAATGGTTTATTAGCCCTTCTTATTATAAAGACGGCCCACCATTCTAGATCCTTTTCGCAATCACAATTAATGTTTATTTCTTCTACAGTGGATACTATTTTGTTAAATGTCATAAAAAGATCTTGCAAAGTAAAATAAATTAAAACTTTATATTATTTTATGAATATAAACAAGAGACCTACCCCAGGAAAAAGGTTCTTCTAGGGTATGGGTGCATTCAATCGTGTTGCTTTGAATGGGAACTGAATTGGTAATCACTATGCTGTCTTTCGGTAGGGTTTCGAGACGTTTAAATAATGAGGCTATGGTCGGTTTATCTAGACAGGTAGGACATACTAGTACAATGGCTTTCCGTTTCAAATCCAATTTTAAAAAGTCTTTAAGAATGAATTGAACCCCTTTTATGTTCTTTACTGATGCTATTTTTGAAGCAACAGTGATAAAAGTTGGTATAACGTCAACACCAATACTCTTTAATTTATATCGTGCATTTACATAAAACACTACCCTTCCCTTGCCACACCCCAAATCATAAAAAGTATTAAATTCTGTATGCGGAATATGCTTAAAAATGGCATCTATTGTCACATAGGGCGTTTCACCATAAGTCAACTCATGTGTGGGCCTTTGGCTCTCTTTTTTTTCTGCCATGAATTGTTTGTAGGAATACCGGAGCTTATAAAAATGATACAGCATCCAATCGATTCGAAAAATCTTGAAATATCTGATGTATCGCCATGTATTGGTAATCAACAACCATCCAGTGTATAAAAGGTGTTTCATGAATTGCTCTTCAAATGAAAGAAAAACTCCTGATTCCCTTTTCTACCCGTAATAGGGGAGGGGCACTTCTGAATAAGCACAAGGCCAATTTGAAGCAATTTAACCTCCAATGTTGTGAGTACATCCCGAATGACACCTTCGTCTCGAATAATTCCCCCACTTCCAATTTTATCTTTGGGCGCTTCAAACTGAGGCTTAATCAATATCAAAAAATCTGTATTTGATAATACCAAGGGTAAAATAGCAGGCAGTACTTTTAAAACACTAATAAAAGACACATCCATGACCACTATATCAATGTTTGAAAGAAGTTGAGACACATCATCATATTGTGAAGTTACTTTAGCCAACATCGCTTGATCTAGATACCGGGCGTTGGTTCTTTCTAAGAAAGACACACGTTTATCTTGCCGAATTTTGTAGTCCAGCATGCCATACGCCACATCCACACCAATGACATGCGCTATACCATGACGCAAGAGACAGTCTGTGAACCCCCCTGAAGACTGACCAATATCAAGGGCTGTTTTTCCTGCAATCGCTATCCCCAGGGAAGAAAGGGCACCTTCTAATTTATTGCCCCCACGGCTGACATATTTACCGTCATGATACTTACTTCGAATGTCTGATTGGCTATCAACAAAGGTACCTGCTTTTGTCACAGGATAGTCATTTACTAGAATGTGCCCAGCAAGGATAAGTGCTTTTGCTTTTTCAACAGAGGGAGCAAAGCCCTGTGATACAACCAGTTTAGAAAGTTGAATTTTTGTCAATCAGGATTACCGTACTCGTAGAACGTTTGGAAGGGGACGAATCCAAGTTTTTCATATAGCTTTCTAGCAATAGGATTATTATCACTCACAGCAAGTCCTACATATGGTATATCAATAGATGACATGGCATTTAAACTGGCTTTCAACATATATTTTCCATATCCTTTGCCATGGTATTCAGGGAGAATGGATATATCTGTCACCCAGCCAATTTTGTCATATCCCCAAGCAGGTAACCCTGTTATCGTACATATTCCCACTGGAACACCATCAACTTCTAACTTTAAAGTACCTTCAGGAATGATCTCTCCAAACATTCCATTAAAAATGTCCTTTTCCAGAGCAGACCGTTTTTCAAGAGTAAAAAAATCGCTGTTGTACTTTAAATCTTGGCTGGATTGATGGGCGGGGAAACTAATGTCGCTGGAAAGGGATGTATGTTCTTTAGTAAGTGGCGTTATGGCCTTTCCATTTGGAGGTCCCAACTCAAAAAGAGGTTCAATAGGATACTCAAAATATAGCCGCTCTCGTTTTTGCTCCATAAACCCTTGATTTTTGATGGCATCTCGATACACGTCTCCTGTTTCCCCAAAATGAATGAGCTCTAATACCACATCTTTATTTTCAACTAATTCGAGTACATATCGGGCCAGTGTTCTTTCGAATCCAAGGTCACAGGTGTAACAGGAAATGAGACCATACCTACCAAAAGAAAATTCAACCCAGCCAATCCCGATGGGTGAATCATTTTTAAATAGCATGTATCCATCTAGTTTGCCTTCTGCAATCGCCTTTCCAGTGTTTTCTACAAAGAACGCTGCTTTGAAATCATCCGGGTTATGCGGCCAGTGTTTTTCTATGTGTGCTGCGATAGGGTGCAAATGCTGAATATGACTTGCTGATAGCCGTTGATACGTCAGTTTTGTCATGATGTTTGTGTGACTGCCATATGTATATCATCTAATACATGGTTTATTTTTTCCATAGAATCGACATGAGCCAAGTCGGAACGAAATGCTTTTGCGCCTGTGAAGTGCTTCACATAAGAAAGAAGGTGTTTTCTGATTTCTCGTGTACCAACCACTTCTCCTTTTGACTCAATAAGGAACTGGGCATGGTTTTTAATGGTTGGTAACTTGTCTCCAAAGGACATCTGGGAATTAACTTGAGAGAACACCCAAGGATTCCCAAATGTTGCCTGACCAATTAAGAAGCCATCCAAATTTTGACACTTGTTTCTGCCTTCTTCCAAAGATAAAAGGCCCCCATTTCCAAGTACAGGAATAGAAACATGTTCTTTCATTTCATATAAAGGCGCCCAATTGGCGGGTACATTATAGGGCTCTACATAGGTACTTGCAAGAACACATATCATGTCCGCACCTGCATTTTCCACGCCTTTT
>JABSQL010000336.1 GCA_013215865.1 Candidatus Margulisiibacteriota bacterium | reverse complement strand
ACGTTTTTGAATATTATTAAGAGAATCTTTTAAATAAATAATGGTGGAATGTTTGGAGAGCCAGTTCATCGCAGGATGTGAATATACCAAGCTACCTCCTGTTGAGATAATAGTATGGTGTAGAGGGCCTAAATTCAGGACGGTTGTTTCTTCAAGGTCTTTAAACGTTTGGACACCTTTCATTTGAATAATTTCTGCTATAGGTTGTCCCATTTCTCGAACGATGATCTGATCAATATCAATAAAATCATACTGTAAATGTTTGGCAAGTGATTTGCCGATAGTGCTTTTACCCACTCCGGGCATACCGATGAACGTGAAAACTCGATTTTGTAATGTCATGCTTCTCATTTTATAATAGTATAAGACGGGGAGCGATTCTAATAAAAGGAGAGTGGTGATTCACTATGTACATACTTAAATTTAAAAAATGGTCACAAAATATGCGGCCTGTTTTATTTGATGTTCTTAGAATTTACTTAGGAATGGGGCTGTTTGTGAAAGGTGTTTTATTTATTTCTCAACCCAACATGATCCCAAATATGCTTTCTGGTGACCAAATCGGTGTGATCGCTACCGTTCTGGGGCACGCCATCCCTATGGCCCATATATCAGGTGGGATTTTACTGATTATTGGGCTCTTAACCCGGTTAGCAGCATTGGTGCAAATACCAATCTTATGTGGCGCTGTCATGTTTGTTCATTTAGAAGGGGGTGCATTCATGCTTAATCAGGGATTTGAGTTTGCTGCTCTGGTATTATTCTTACTCATATTGATTTTTATATACGGCTCAGGTCCATGGTCCTTGGATCAATATTTAGAAACCCATAAGAGCACGTAGGGATCAATATTTGTGAATACTACAGGTTCAAAAAAAATGGCTCTCTTAGCGCGTATGGCAGCTCTGGATATCACAGAAGAAGAGATCGTAGAAAAATTTATATTAGGTTCTGGAAAAGGTGGGCAAAAAGTCAATAAAACAGCATCTTGTGTGTATATAAAGCATATTCCAACGGGAATTGAAATTAAGAGCCAGAAAAGCCGTGGGCGTGAACTCAACAGATTTTATGTGAGACGGCTTCTATGCGACAAAATAGAAGAAATCAAGTTGGGTAAGGCAAGTAGAAAACAGCAGGAAATTGAAAAAATACGTAGACAAAAGCGTAAACGTTCCAAAAGGGCAAAAGAAAAAGTATTGGCCGATAAAAGTAAGAAATCAGATAAAAAAGTCACCCGAAAAATGCTTGTGTTTCCACTCAGAGACGGTGACATCTGATGCGAATTTCGGTATGATACGCACTATGAAATTCAGAACAGAAAAAGATACAATGGGTGAAATAGAGGTTCCCCAGGATAGCTACTACGGTGCACAGGCAGCACGATCACTGGTGAATTTTAAAATTGGTAGAGAAATTTTCCCAACAGAACTCATTAAAGCATTTGGTATATTAAAAAAAGCCTGTGCAAGTGTCAATATGACATGTGGTGTTCTTTCAAAGGAAAAAGCAGATCTGATTTGCAAAGCGTCTGATGAAGTCATATCCGGTCGATTGGATTCTCAATTTCCCTTGTCTGTATGGCAAACAGGTTCCGGTACGCAAACCAATATGAATGCAAATGAAGTGATAGCGAATTGCGCCATAGAAATATCTGGTGGTGTTCTGGGAAGTAAAGATCCAATCCATCCCAATGACGATGTCAATAAATCCCAGTCATCCAATGATACGTTTCCCACCGCCATGCATATTGCATGTGCCATTGAGATTAATAGACGTCTGGTCCCCATGATCACACAACTTAAAAATACGTTCCAAAAGAAGTCTGAAGAATTTAAATCTGTTGTAAAAATAGGCCGTACTCATCTGATGGATGCAACGCCTCTGACGTTGGGGCAGGAATTCTCTGGGTATGCTGCACAACTGGAGAACGGGCTCGCTCATATCGATCGTGTACTTCCATTTGTGTATGCCTTGGCGATTGGGGGTACTGCTGTAGGGACGGGTATCAATACGCCCAAAAGTTTTGGGGAATGGGTGGCGTCTAAAATAGAGGCGCTAACTAAATTGCCCTTTACTTCTGCACCCAACAAATTTGAAGCATTATCAGGTAAAGATGCCATGGTCGCTTTAAGTGGGGTTTTAAAAACTTTGGCAGTATCACTCCATAAAATTGCCAATGATATTCGATGGTCTGCATCGGGTCCAAGGTGCGGGATCGGTGAGTTGTCGATTCCAGAAAATGAACCGGGATCTTCCATCATGCCTGGAAAAGTGAATCCCACCCAGTGTGAAGCCCTGACAATGGTATGTGTCCAAGTAATGGGAAATGATGCAGCCGTTGGGTTTGCGGGTTCTCTGGGTAATTTTCAGTTGAATGTTTATAAGCCTGTCATCATATATAATATGCTTCAGTCCATTTATCTATTGTCAGATGCATCTGAAAGCTTTAATAACCATTGTGCGGTAGGAATAACGCCAAACACAGACGTGATTCAGAAAAATGTGGACCGATCTTTGATGTTGGTAACAGCTCTAAACACAAAGATTGGGTATGATAATGCGGCTAAAATAGCAAAAAAAGCCCATCAAGAAGGCACCACGTTAAAAGAGGCCGCCATTTCTTTAAATTTGTTATCAGAATCAGAATTTGATCGACTCGTACAGCCTGAAAAAATGGTGGGAGATTTATAAAACAGGAAAATTATAACTGGCCATAATGGTCATGGTGCCGTGACGATAATTTGGATCAGATCCCAAGGTTGTTATATTAGTGAGTCCCAAACTGTATCGAAGATCAAGAACAAGTCTAAATATCTGAAAACTCCCGCCTATCACAGCGCCCCAATCTGAATTTTCAATGGATTGCGAAATGTCAGTCGTAGTATTTGAGGTTGTATTTGTGGCTTTTGAAGAGGTGCTAAGACCAACGTAAGGGCCCCCGTAAATGGCAAAAAAGGGGAATATTTTATATTTAAACAGGACGGGTATTTCAATATATTCTAAAACCACTCTTTGGGAAATAATACCTGACCCTGCAAGAGTAAACGTACCCTTTGCTCCTTTTTGGGTATACAGTATTTCGGGTTGAATGGAAAACAGGGGTGAAAGGGGTAACCTAAGATAGGTACCCACTGTAAACCCACCCAAATTTTGACCGATTGCTTGTCCACCATTCAAGGTAGAGTAGTTGGCGCCTCCTTTAATTCCAAATGATAATAACGCATGGGAAGGTAAGGCCAATCCAATCATACATACTAGAAATATAGCGGTCTTTTTCATAGCTTCAGTATACCTTATATTTCCAAGTTTTCTAGAGATATAGGTTGTGAGGTGCCTTCTACTTTACGTTTCCACCAGGCTTTGGTGGTGTATTTTTCTTCTGGGGTGGTGAAACGATAGGTATTTACCACTATTCGAATAAATTGGGGGGATGAATCTGGAAACGGATTGGATTTTAATAAATGGAGTACATCTGTTTTATTCTCAAGAAGACATTTTAAGAATCGGTTAAACCAAAGGGGTGTTTGATTGGGTCGCAGCGCCACAAACCATAGCTGCCAATCTAATCGGGGATGATAAGGTGCAAATTGGGAGGGTCTTTGGGTCATATTTCCTGGCTTCCATTTAAATGGATATAATTTCCATGTATGACCGTCCTCAGACCCTTCAATATCGATTTCATATCGGTGGGTGGTCATTACAGCGAATAATCCATAGGAGCTGGTAATTTTAAATGGAGATAATATACCCAAGAGAATAAATAGTGGGGAGTTTCGAGTAAATAAAGCCAGGAACTGAAGTAATTGGCACCCTATTAAGACAACGCCAATACTCACAATAACGTAATTCATGAAAGGGAGCTGAGGGGCTATCATCGGCTGATAATAGGGGGTTAAAAATGAAAGAATATCGTTATTTAAGAGCGGAATACATAATATTATCGACAATAGATTAAAAAAACAAAAATTTCCTGTGACCATAATCAATAGTTGAAGGCTGCATAGTCCAATAAAGGCACCCAATTTGAAAGGGGGTGGCCCAAACACAAGGAATGGCACCAATAGTTCAAGAATGAACATATTCACAGTAGATGCTTTTTGAACCCACATTGGCAGTTGGTGTGCATACCAAGAGAGTGGGTTGGGGATGGGTTGGGTTTCATAATGGTACGACATGGCTGTGAGGTCCCGCCAAGTAGGGTCTTTGCTGGTGAGCTTTGCAGCCCCAGAAGAAAACATGAATCGGCACAGGAATAACCATAGCAGCCATAGAATGACGGGTGAGGGTGGTGATT
>JABSQL010000335.1 GCA_013215865.1 Candidatus Margulisiibacteriota bacterium | reverse complement strand
CGCATTGTTTGCACTTATATCGTTGCCTCCCCATCGCTTTTCCGTTCTTGTAATAGCTTGTTTCTTGGCATTTTGGACAGTTCATATAACAGCTCCTTTTTGCTTCTATTATAATACACTATATTATTTTAGCAATCCCATTGCTTAATAGACTCTCTGATCTCTTCTGTATAATTATTCGCAAAAGAAACACTACTAAGAAATAGCAAACATATTAAAAATAATGAGCACAATTTTATACTTCTAAAATTAAAACTTAGGGTATTCATCCAAAAACCCCTCCTTGTTGTATGATATATTCTTCCCATATTCAGTCTTGATCAAACAAGCAGGAAGTACATTGTTAGATTTCTGTGCAACAATTCGTTGCATTGTATGTATATATATCGAGCACTCTACGAAATTATTGCAGTAAAATATATGGAAAGATTCTGCTACTTCCCACATTCCTATTACTTCAAATGAATTACCCCATAACAACCAGAATCATACCCATGAACAGATATAATTTCTTCAACTCTCCTCCCAGAACAAGTTTTCTTAATAAAGATAACAAGGTCCACAGCCTCAGCAATCAAGGTCTGCATGGGGGAAGTGGTGACTTCTCCAATGAGTTGTTCTAACCGAATAAGTCCTGCTGAGGCTGTGTTTGCATGAATGGTGGCAATACCGCCTGGATGACCCGTATTCCAGGCTTTGAGCAAGTCCAAGGCTTCACCCCCTCTTACTTCACCAACCAATATCCGGTCGGGTCGAAGTCTCAGGGTGGCCCTTAAGTGCTGTTTCATAGTCACTTTATCAGAAGTTCTTAATATCACTTTATTCTTAGCCGTACACTGAATTTCAGAGGTATCTTCAATCACGATGAGTCTGTCTTGAGGATGGGTTTTGACTATTTGATCAATTATTCCGTTAGTAAGTGTAGTTTTCCCAGAACCAGTACCACCCACCACCAATATGTTCTTCTTATCAGAAACAGCTCTTTGGATGGTTTTTCTTTGGCTCTCGTTCATGATCTTAGATGAGACATAGTCATCTAATGTAAATACTTTGGATGCTTTTTTTCTGATGGCGAATACGGGGTTAGGGACAACGGGGGGAATCAGGCCTTCGAACCGAGAGCCATCGATGGGGAGTTCTCCTTCTAGGATGGGGTTGTCACGTGTAATGGTTGTATGGAGTGATGTAGCGATGGTGGCCATCATGGATTCAGACTGAGGAGGAGGCATATGCCCTATAACACTCATGCCATTATCGAAGAAGTCTACCCATATATTTCCATCTGAGTTGAGCATGATCTCTACAATTTGAGGGTCATTTAGAGCTGAGATAATGGTGCTACCAAGTTCCCTAAGAAGTTTTTGATGGATTCTGGCTTTAATATCTGAATTCATCATTTTGTATGTGTGGTATGTCTATTTGACATAGGCTCTACGGTAAAATAACATTACAAGTACCATCCTTTATTTTCCCTTCAGAAAGGTCTCTTTATTGAGGCCTTTCTATTTTTATTTCCTGATTCATTGTAGCGCGCGTGTAAAGGGGGTAAATTTCAGCTCAGGTTAAGTATTTATTAATGGGTGAAAACTATAATTGGGAATCATCGCAAAAAACGCGGTAGTGGCTTTCTGGTGTGCCACCTGGTTATGTCACTTCGAAGTGACTTTTATACGACTCAAATTGCTCGTGGTCGCTTTCTTCGTAACTCATCTTGAAACGTCTTAACTATTTTGCTTTTTGCCAACTCCTGGATTTGCCAATCATATTCAATGATTGAATCGGTTTATATTTCGATCACAATACCTATCTCGTTGTGCCTATGAGATTCTTTGACGGACTGAAATACAGGTCATAAGGCATTACCGTATCGCTTAACGCTAAACATTTTCCAATATCATGATGGATTTCTCCCAATACCGAATTTTTTCTCTTTTGGAAAGTTTGTCAAAATACATTTCGCTTTTTGCTGCCCGCGGGAGTTATGTGTTAGGACTTTTTTTACTAGTTATTATTTCTTATTTTAATAGCTTCTGAAACGGCATTTTCTAAGTATTTTGCTATCCACGCATAGCGTTCTTTACTGTTTTTTCCCATTGGATTGTAACATTTTATAATGCTCGAAAGCTTTATTCCATTATTACCATAATCAATAAAACTAAAAGGATTATTTCCTTTATTTGCGATGTGACCAGCTATATTTTTTAGGCCGTGTATATATATGCCGACAATCCCCATTTTATCGTTCCATGATTTAATGATCTCATAGTTGATCCACTTTCGATTTGCTGTGTTTTCGCCAACAAGAACGACTGTGCAAGACCGCCCTTTCATTTGCTGTGTAATCCATGCTTTTATTGCCGTATCCTGTCTACTTGCAATAGTTTCCCAATCATTATCAGTTGCTGGTCTATTTGCCTCTAATGTGCCGATATTTCTAACCTGAGCCACACGCATAACATCAGGTTTATAATGAAAGCTGTAATATATTCTCTTAGCCATCTTAAGCACTCCCTGCAAAAATGATAATTAATATAGTCAGAACAATGACGCAAAGTATTGCGCCATGGAATATTACTAATGTTACTGAGAAACAAACAGTCAACCACGAATCTACTTCATTTTTGTATTTTGAGGTGTTCATATTGAAATCAATTGATACAGGTTCGGTCTCACTGACCTTTTGATATAGTTTCCTATACATTTTTTCTTGCCATAGGAAATATCCATCTAGACTCCAGAAAACCACGCAAGGGAAAAATGCCAAATATATAAAAAATTGATTTTTGTCTTTTTCTGCAAGAGCAAGCAAGGCCAAAATTAATGTGATACTCCAGCCTTTAAGAAAGAAGGAATTTCCAGCCATTCTATTCATGACACCCTGTACTAATTCAAGATGTTTCAACTTGGTTTCCACCTGCATCTCCTTGTAGCCCTATTTTAATAAGATAACAACTTCCTTGATATAATGAAGTGATTATAGCATTCCCATAATTTAATGAGAATCACAAATCCTTAACCACCCCCACAACATTCGCCACATTAACAGCATTCCCCAGACACCGGTACCGCTCAGTATCACAAATACCTCGTGTCCAATTATCAGAAAACCCCTGTAGCCGTTCACACTCTACAGGCGTTAACCGACGGATCTTGTTGTCGATTAAATACAGTCCTGTACGCGTACCCAACCCTCCACCACTAGCAGT
>JABSQL010000334.1 GCA_013215865.1 Candidatus Margulisiibacteriota bacterium | reverse complement strand
CATTCTAAAGACCCCAGAAAACCATTTATGAAGCAGTTGATTAAAGATATCCCTGATCATGCTTGTTTGGTGGTGTATAATGCAAGGTTTGAAAGTGGCATTTTAGCAAATTTAGGCCGTACCTTTCCAGAATTTAATACCCCATTGGTTTCTTTTCAAAATAATATGGTTGACCTTATGCTGCCGTTCAAACATAAACAACTGTATTCCCATAAAATGAAAGGAAGCTATTCCATTAAAGCGGTATTACCTACTCTAGTTCCAGAACTTTCCTATGACACTCTTGATATTTCAAAAGGTGATTCTGCTTCGCGAACGTATATGGCACTCCACAAAGAAAATGACCGGGACACCATTCAAAAAACCAGACAACAGCTACTCGATTATTGTGAACTTGATACCTTGGCTATGGTCAAAATCATAGAAAAATTAAGACGTTTGATCTGATGGGTCTACTAAACAAATAATACGTTGTCCCGGTTTGGGAATAATACTTCTGTCTTGCGCAAATACGCGAATTTTCAGATCTTCTGTCACAAGAAAAAGAGGGATCGCCCTATTCTTGTATTGCTCTTTAAAAACATCCATATCCAACGTTTCTGTAATGGTTATCGATTGGATGGTTGCACCGCCTATAAACCGAGCGGATAAATAGGTATATGTCATGCCTTTTCCAAATAAGAATCTTCCAGGCCGATGCTGTTTTAACTCCTCTTTTGATGAGGTATTTTCGGGTGATAGACGGTATACTTTAGGCGTTCCAAATAATTCCGTAAATTGGATCGCCGCCAAAAGATTGACTTCATCACTTGAAGTAAGGCTCACAAGCCTTCCAAACCCACCAAGTTCAGCTTCCTCCAGGAGTGCACTCGATAATGCACTCGTATTTGCAGTGGGTAACCCTTCAGACTTTGATGCAATGATATTGGTTTTATTGGTATCTACCATCATCACTTGGATACCATTCTCTTGAAGCGCTTTAGCCATTTCTCTTGCCCAAGAATGGGCACCCACAAATAATATCCCTTGTGGTCTAGGTACATAAACACGAAGCAGCTTAGCGATGGGTACTGCCATAATTCCATAGAAACTCACTGTGAAAAAGATAACGCCAAAAGTGATGGGGACAAGCTGAGAAGCCTCCGGAAATCCATGCTTGACCAATTCTAAACCAAAAAGTGAAGCCACCGCTGCAGCAACAATCCCTCTCGGTGCCATACAAGACAGAAATAGTTTTTCATTGATGGTTAAATTTGTACCAATCGTAGAAACAAACACCCCTACTGGCCGTACCACTACAACTAAAAATATTAAAAATAAATAGAAAGGAAGTGATAGAATCTGAAGTATATCTTCTAATGGAAGACGGGCACCCAAAATAATAAATAGGGTTGATATCAGCATGATTTGAAGATTCTCTTTAAAAACAGCGATATGCTTGATGTTCACCGTTTTTTGGTTGGCTAATACAATTCCCATGATAGTCACTGTTAATAAGCCTGCCTCACTTTGTACCAAGTTTGACAGTACATACACCATCACAACCATCATTAAAGTCACCGTTTCCTGCAAGAAATCTGGTACTAGCGACCGTTTCAATAACACAATGATGGTGACAGAGGCCAAAACACCCAATATACACCCAACCAAAATAGTTTTAATAATAACCAAACCTGTAATGCCAATGGCATCAAGCCCTCCTGCAATAATTATCTCAAAGACAAGGACAGCGGCTGTCGCGCCAATCGGATCAATGACAATACCTTCCCACATCAAAATGGACGATACATTTTTATTGACCCGAACATGCCTCAATAAGGGCATGATAACGGTCGGACCTGTCACAATTAATATGGCTCCCAATAGAATGGATAACTCAGGATCTAAACCGAGTAAAACAATGCTTGCAGTTGATACCAGAATCCATGTTACCAATGCCCCGATAGTCACTTTATTTCTAACAACAATCCATACATTTTTAAGGTCGGGAATCTTTAAATTCAGACCCCCTTCAAAAAGTATAATGGCAACAGACAATGAAATGACAGGAAAAAGCAGTTCTCCAAAAATAAGGTCGGGATCCACAAAACCGGTGATCGGACCGGCAATAAAACCCGTTAAAAGTAAGATAATGATAGAAGGAAATTTTAAACGCCACGAGATCCACTGAGCACCAATTCCCAAAACAAGAATGCTTGAAAACCCCAATAATAAATGCTCTTGCAATGTGGTACCCTCTTAATTCAATTTATTCATTCTGAAGAACGCCACTACAAGCATACCATCATATCTGTTTTTTCTCATGTTTAACCACATTCAAAATTGGGTAATTACTATATGAGCTTATTTATGAGGAGATGTCTGTGCCGAATCACGCATTGGAAAAAGCGAAATACAACCTAAAATCAATCCAACACCGGGACCTATCATCAGAACAGCGTCAAAACATCACCATTGACCTTGCTGGTTTATTGCTCACTTCTGCCAATCAGCTACAAACAAAAAAAGAGAAATGCAAGTATAGGAGACTTGGAAAAATCACCAGTGACCAGAAAAGCAAACAACTTTTGAGTCATTTAACAGACCAAGCGTTCAGGTCTAAGTCTAAAAAAAGAATTATGAGCCAATTGATATATATATTTCGGAAGGCTGAAATATCAAAATATCTATCCCAGAAAGACAGATTTCTCATCTCTATATTTATTAAACTAGGACCCATTCTCCCCCAAATATGTGTCTCTTTATTTCAATGGTTTATTAAATATGAATTATCCAGTTTGGTTTTCATTGCACACTCTAAATCATTTAACCGTCATCTAGCAAAAAGAAGTGAAGAAAATATACAGGTAAATGTTAATTATTTAGGCGAGACAGTTCTTGGAATCCAAGAGGCGAAAAATCGTGTTGAACAATACTGCCAACTTCTTAAACAAAACAATATACCGGCGCTATCTCTTAAATTATCTTCAATAGACTGCCAACTTAATGTATTGGACATTCATAGTTCTAAGCTTAGAATTTTACAGCCCCTCAGACACATTCTAAGGATGATCATTGCAACCCCTTTATCATCAATTGGAAAACATCCTAAGTATAAACTGCTTACGTTTGATATGGAATCTTATTCAGACTTACAAATCACGGTTGAAGTATTTAAACATATTATGCAAGCAAGCGAGTTTTTATCTCTCCCTTTAGGAATTGCTTTACAAGCTTACATCCCTGATTCGTACCATATACAACAAGAGTTAACAAAATTAGCAAAAGAAAGAGTCAAAAAGGGTGGACACCCGATTCACATTCGACTCGTTAAAGGTGCCAATTTAGGAATGGAACACATTCTATCATCTCAAAAAAACTGGCCGGATGCGACCTATCAATCTAAGCTTAAAACAGATGCAAATTATAAGCGGATGATGATGTATGGTTGCGAACCTGAAAATGCCAAATATGCTCACATAGGCATTGGAAGCCATAATCTCTTTGATATTGCATACGCATTGGTTCTAAGAGCTGAAAAAGGATCCGAATCTTATGTTACTTTCGAATTGCTTGAGGGAATGGCAAAACCCCTCCAAAAAATCATCCATCAATTAGCCGGTCGCATATTGTTATATACTCCGGTGACACATAAAGATCATTTTCATCATGCAGCAGCTTATTTAATCAGACGCTTTGATGAAAATTCTGGGCCGGAACATTTCTTGAAGTCTTTTTATAACCTCAAACCAGATTCAAGAGAATGGAACATCCATAAATCCAATTTTATTCATGCCTGTGAAGAAATGAACTGCCTGAATTTGAAGACGCATCGTATACAATCTCGACCTTCTGAAAAGAGTGACTCAACACACCTTCTAAGCTTTTTTAAAAACGAGCCTGATACGGACTGGAGCATTTGTGATAACAGAACATGGATTCAAGATATACTCAAACAGTGGTCAGAAAAAATATTGCCCCATATTCCAAATGTTATAGGCGAAGAACAGGCATCCAACAATAAACCACAGGGAATCGGTATTGACCCATCCAGAAACTGTGACCGATATACATACGATTTGGCTGATTTAGACATGATCAAAAATGCGATAGATATCAGTGTTCGTTCCCAAGATTTGTGGGCAGAAAAAACAACTCAAGAGCGATCTACAATATTGCACAAGGTCTCACAAATTCTCAAGAAGCAAAGAGGCACGTTAATTGGAGCAATGGTTGCAGATACCGGAAAAATTGTCTCTGAGGCTGATATCGAAGTCTCTGAAGCAATTGATTTCTGTGAATACTATAGACATTCTATATTGGAGCTTACTTCTATTAAGAATTTGACTTGGTCACCTTTGGGAACTGTGCTGGTGACATCTCCCTGGAATTTCCCCTGTGCAATACCCACGGGTTGTATCGCATCTGCCCTTTTAGCTGGAAACACGGTTATATTCAAACCTGCGCCTGAAGCCGTTTTAATTGGTTTTGAAGTCGCCTCATGTTTCTGGGAGGCTGGTATTCCAAAATCAGTCCTGCAGTTTGTAAACTGTTCTGAAGATGTAGGATCACACATGATTGAAGACCCCAAAGTCAATCTCGTCATGCTAACAGGCGCCACTCAAACAGCACAACATTTTATTCATTTACGGCCGGGGTTAGACTTGGTAGCTGAAACAGGCGGAAAAAACACCATGATTATTACCGCAATGGCGGACAGAGATCTGGCCATTCAAGATCTCTTACAGTCTTCATTTGGCTTTTCTGGTCAAAAATGTAGCGCAGTAAGCTTGGCCATTATTGAAAAGGAAATCTATGAAGACCCTGAATTTTGGAAACAACTCTCTGATGCTGCACAAAGCCTTCAAATAGGGTCTTCTTACGACCTGTCTACAATGATAAACCCACTGATTCGATTACCAGATCCAAACCTTAAAAGAGCAATGTCCACTTTAGAGGAAGGAGAAAGATGGGTTCTTGAACCCAAACAAGACAAATTGAACCCATTATTGTGGTCGCCTGGAATAAAGAAAGACATTTCAAAAAACAATTTTACACATCAAACAGAGTTTTTTGGACCCATTTTAGGCTGTATGAAAGCGGATAATCTAGGGCATGCGATATGGTTAGCTAACGGAACGCCCTTTGGTCTCACCTCAGGCCTTCATAGCTTAGATGAGCGAGAACATGAACATTGGCTGACGTTTATGATCAGTGGCAATTATTATATTAACCGCCCGACAACAGGTGCCATTGTTGGGAGACAACCTTTTGGCGGCACAAAAATGAGATCCT
>JABSQL010000333.1 GCA_013215865.1 Candidatus Margulisiibacteriota bacterium | reverse complement strand
TTATCTATCTCATCGGCGCTTTCTTTTCTTATGGGCTGGTACCCATATTAAAGATGATTGACGGCTAGGAAATATGATGAAAATAATACTTTTATTGATATTCTGGTTTTCCTGCATTTCTGGCTTTCTCGTTGCCCACCAACCTGTTATGGATATGGCCCCAAGATGGGAAGGTGGATATGGGGTTCAAACCCGTTTAGAGTACCAAGATAAATCAAGACTTGTAGAAAATGGCTCTGAAATTGTCAATCTATCCGGATTGAAAGATGAATCTACAACATTATGGTTGGAAGGTGTCTACAGCTTTACAAAAGAGCATCGGATCAGCTTTAAACTACCCTGGATTCAACGGAACATTACTACAGCTACCGGATCTTTTTCAAAAAATGGCGTTGGGGATATGATTATTGGCTTCATTAATAAGGCTTATATCAACAAAAAAGGGTGGACAGCTAATGTTTCTTTGACACCAAGCTTTAAAATTCCAATAGGTCATTCTGATGGAGCTGTTGTATTAGGAAGTGGCGTAGTTGATTATGGATTGAGTGTGTCTGGGAGTTACGAATCTTTTAACTTCTATTCCCTGTTTGACGCTTTTGGTTGGGTCTACCCCGAAAGAGGTGATGGAACACTACCAGGTAATATGGCAGGTTTTGATTGGGATCTTGGCATTCATCCCTACCACAACAATCTCGATAATACGGGTATCTTCCTTATGATGGGAGTGAATGGAAGACATTATAGTCAAGGAAGGTTGGTAAATGGAACGGTTAACCTGAATTCAGGCGGACAAACGTTGGAAATAGTGCCCACATTTGTATGGTATAAAAACAATATTATGACCCGATTTCAGTATCATATGCCCGTTTATTGGAACCTACACGGTACCCAATTGGCACCCAATACAGGATTTCAAATGGGTATTGGCATCGCATTTGAGTCATAAAAGGAGAAAAAAATGAAAAAGCAAATATTAATACTTACTTGTATCGGATTATTGGGTCTACACGAAATATCGGGAGAAGAACAAGTCATAAATAAGGCTCTCATCCCTTCCACAAATCAAATTGTATTAAAAGTAGATGGTGTTGTATGTTCATTTTGTGCTTACGGACTTGAGAAAAGTATCTCAACGCTTCCCTTTGTAGAAAAGAGCCTCTTTGGAGGAGATGGCGTTTTTGTAGATGTTGAAAAAGGAATGATCACAGTTGCCATCAATCCGAAGGAAAAAATCGATATTTTGGGTACTGTTAGAGCGATTACCAAGGCTGGATATGTCGCAAGAGAAATACATATGTGGGTGAGTGGATATCTTGAAGTTCCAAAGGAGAAAACGCTATTCACCGATAGCCACTACACTCAAGCATTTTCTCTTACGCAAAAAACGGGAGAGACGTACAAACCAACATCTTCAAGAAACCTTACTTTATATGTCTTGTATGAGGTTCCCAAGAAGATGAAAAAAATAGATTTCCTGCCAGTTGTGGTAATCGATGACGGGGGTCAAATATCCAGATGAATTCCATTGATAGTTCATTAGAGAGGTTGGGGTCACTATGAATAACACCGTGTTTTGCGTCTACAAGGCTTTTTCACCTCTTTCGTTACTACTAATTCGGACTGCTTCATCAACGCTTTGAACATAGATTTTTCCGTCTCCCATGAGGCCTGTATGGGCACTTTTTTGAAGTGTATCTACAACTTGCTCGGCAATGTCATCCTGAACATACAGGTCTATCCGGACTTTCTTAACAAAATCACTCACCGGTTCTTGGTAGATGTGAGTTTCTTTTCCTCTTGTTCTGCCATGGCCCCTAACTTCTTGGACTGTCATACCCGCTAAACGTTCAATTTCATTCAGCGCCAGTGTCACCTCGTCCAACTTAAAATCCTTGATAAATGCTGTGATCAATTTCATTTATTTCTCCTTTCAAATTGACTACCCTTCATATTCCACCGTTACGGAAAACCACTTATACAATGCCGGAATAACCAGCAGAGTTAAAAATGTTGAGGTTATTAGCCCTCCAATGACAACCGTCGCCAAAGGTCTTTGAACATCGCTTCCTGTCCCTTGGGAAACAAGCAAAGGAATTAACCCCAAAGCC
>JABSQL010000332.1 GCA_013215865.1 Candidatus Margulisiibacteriota bacterium | reverse complement strand
GTGGGGTATGTCAATCAAGAAGCCCTGGACCATACCATCCAAACCAGACACGCTACTTTTTGGAGTACCTCTCGAAATGAACTATGGGAAAAAGGGAAGACTTCTGGTAATTTCTTGAATATAGAGGAAATTAGGGTGAACTGTGAGCAGAACTCGCTTCTTTTTATGGTAAAGTGCCAGGGAGAAGGGGCTTGTCATACTAAAAATCAAAAGAATCAGTATAGGAAATCCTGTTTTTATCGCAAAATGTTAGATGACACATTGATATTTTTTAATGAATAGCGATATCGTGAGGACCAGCATCTTTTTGGGTGTTTTGCTTTCCTTTGCCCTACTTGAATGGCGCTTTCCTCGCCGAAAAAAAAGAGTCGCAACGACTTCCAAACGGTGGGTGACTAATATAGGTCTGGTCTCTTTAAATACCCTCTTATTAAAACTGGTTTTTCCGGTCACTTTAGTCGAAGTGGCTAAAATGGAGTATTCAGGAGGGCTTTTGGGTTTGGTTCATATTCCGATTTGGTCTAAAGTGGTTTTGTCAGTCATTGCTTTGGATTTGTTGGTATATATCCAACATCTTCTTTTCCACAAAATTCCTATATTGTGGCGTTTACATATGGTTCATCATACAGACTTGGATTTAGATGCATCTTCAGGTGTCCGATTTCATACAATTGAGATTGGCCTTTCTTTTCTTCTAAAACTGGGCGCAGTGGTTGTTTTAGGCGTTCCGGTGTTAGGAGTGATTATTTTTGAGATACTACTAAATGCAACGGCTGTTTTTAATCATTCTAACTTGTATATTCCGCCTTCAATAGAGAGGATATTACGTTTGTTTCTTGTTACACCTGACATGCACCGTATTCATCATTCTAGTAATCCCAAAGAGACAGACCAAAATTATGGATTTAGTCTTCCTTGGTGGGATAGGGTGTTTGGCACCTATACTCCCCAGCCAGAGCTTGGTCACGATAATATGATCATCGGGCTAAACGCGTTTCGAATTGAATCTAAATTGAAATTGCCAGGTTTGTTAGTGTTACCCTTTAAGAGAGAAAAGACTCATGTCTAAATCATTCATGGTCATTGATGGGTACTCTTTGGCCTATCGGGCTTTTTTTGCATTACCTACCACTATGACCTTGCCTGATGGAAAACCGATTAACGCCGTTTTTGGATTTTTATCTTTATTATTGAAGGGTTTAGATGCCTTTGATCCAGATTATGTATGTGTATGTTTTGACCTGAAAGAACCCACATTTCGACATAAAACCTATAAAGAATATAAAGCCCATCGTCCACCTGCGCCTCCAGAGTTTATCAGTCAAATTCCGTTATTACATGAGGTATTAGAGACACTTTCCATAACAGCGCTGACCATGAAAGGGTTTGAGGCAGACGATATTATGGGAACGCTTGCGAAGCAATCAGAAGAAAAAAATATAAATTGTTTATTAGTCACAGGAGATCATGATGCCTTTCAATTGGTCTCTAAGACGACAAGTGTGGTCATGAACAAGAAGGGTGTATCAGATTTATTTGTATACACCCCTCAAGAAGTGGAAGAAAAATATCAATTAAGGATAGATCAGGTTGTGGACATGAAAGCCCTAAAGGGAGATGCCTCAGACAATATACCGGGAGTCCGTGGTGTGGGTGAAAAAACAGCCGTCAAACTGCTCCAAGAGTATGACACATTAGAAGGGATATACAATCATATAGATGATATTAAAGGGAGT
>JABSQL010000331.1 GCA_013215865.1 Candidatus Margulisiibacteriota bacterium | reverse complement strand
TCTTTTTCAAATTTTTCATACATTTTTTTAAGAGCTTCTTCGCTTTTATTTTTTTTCTTGGCAGCTTCAATTTTATCCTGTCGTTTGGTTAATTCTTTCTCCAGCTCTTTTTGCTTTTTTTCAAGCTCCTCTTGTGCCTTGTTAGCCTCTTTATAATCTGCAAAGATGCTTTGCATGTTGACATATCCTATGACATCAGCAAAACCCTTAACAGGGAATGAGATGAGCATGGCAACCACCAAACAAATAATACTTATTTTTCTTAACATATGAATTCTCCTTTTTTTTTGATCTCTACAACGGTGTAGTATAGGGCAAATTAAAAAATGTGACCAATGCTGAAATGAACACGCCAACTTCCTTGGTCATCGTTGCCTAAATCAAGTCGAATGGGACCAAGCCCTGGTACCAATAATCTCATGCCGACTCCTTTTCCTAGGCGATATTTCTTAAAGTCGAATAAGTCATTGCCAGTGGTTGCGTATCCGGTATCAATAAACAATATACCCTGAAACATATCACTGAATAGCAATCGATATTCCAAATTAAAAAGCGCTTGTTTGTTTCCGATCGCAAAAGGGTTAAAATCATCATATCCTCTAACAGTATATGCGCCACCCACATAATAAATTTCTGTATCTTCTACAATACCTGTAATCAGGCCAAGTTTGATACGTGTTGCAATTGTTTGCTTTTCGACGATCTTAAAAAAGTGGTTAAACGTTAAATCATTTCTTGTGAAATCCAATGACTCTGAATCTAAAGGAAAGCCTCTTTCTACTGAATAGGTATAATATAATCCTTCTGAAGGATTAAACCATACATCTCTTTTATCTAGAGATATCACAAAGTTATAACTTCTTATATTATGATTTCCGATGGAAGGTACAGATATATTTTCAGATTTAATTCTATGAATGGTTCTGAGTTCGTATGAATATGGCCAACCCACCGCAAGGTCAAAACCTACCCGGTCTTCATCACGAAAACTAAAGCTATCTCCCGAACTAAAGGGGTTGGCAAAGCCTTGTTGCCCTGAGGTGCTCCAAGCTCTTGCCGTGAAAGATTTACGCTTAGGCCACATCCATGGGTTATGGTATTTTAATTGATACGTTGTGCTTCTTCCAAATGAGCCTCTTAAAGATACGAGCTGACCAGTGCCTAAAAGATTATCAAAACTTAAATCTAAATTTCCAAACCATCCAGATGTTTGCCCAAACCCACCTCCAAAAGTAAAGGTTCCTGTGGACCGCTCTGCAATACCAATTTCCAAAATGGTTTCATTTAATACATTTGCGTCATAAAAATTGGGGTATACATCTGAGAAAAAATTGAGATTATATATTCGGCGTAAATCTTCTTTAAGCAATTTTTTATTGAGTATCATACCTGGTTTTAAATCCATCTCGCGAAGAATGACGTAATCTTTCGTGCGGGTATTACCTGTGACTTGGATCTCTGAAATTTTACCCTCTATAAACTTAAACACTAGAGGGTCTCCTTCTTTGTTGGGGGTTTCCACACCATACACTTTGGCTTGAAAATAACCATTATCCGAGTATAAACTTTGAAGTTCTGACACGTCGTTTCGGACATTCTGAAGGTTCAGGATTTCTTGAGGCTTTGATAAAATTTTGCTTAGTAAGTCTTCGTCTGTGTAGATTGTATTTCCTTCAAAGCGTATTAAAGAAATAAGTGGGTTTTCTTTAACAATAATCTTTAAGCGTTTACCTTCTTTAAGTGGGGTAACTTCAGAGCGTACATTTGAAAACACACCCATTGATTTGACACTCTTAACCGCATTTTGGATGATAAATGGGTTTAATGGATCACCCACTTTTAAGGCTATTTCTTTCAGAATTAATGAACGGGGAATCTGTGATTGCCCTTCTATGGTAATAGCTGTAATAATATTTTCTTTAGACTGCGAGGATGTAGTCGTTGCCTTTTGGCCTAAGATGCCAGAAATAGAAAAATCTTTACTCTCTTCCGAATACGTCGGACAGAAAATGATAAGAACAAGGCATGCTGAGAATAGAAAGCGAAACACGTTAAAAAAAGAAACCTAATAACGCGGCTATTGTCATAAATACAATGGCTAATCCAGTAGTGACACGGTTAAGGCCACTCTCGATACCTTTTTGAGCGGAAAACATACGTGCTTGACCGCCGATAGCACCTAACCCTTCCCCTTTTGGACTATGGAATAGAACACAAGCAACAAGCGCAATACCAATTAAAAACTCAATTCCTAATAGCAAAGATTTCATAATAACCCCTATCGTTTTGGTAAAGTATATATGAATGGTATATACAGTTCAACACAATCCATCAGCAGCATAGCTTAAATGTTGATATAATTTATCTATATTGGGCGAGTATGGTAGTGAGCCGATGATGGGGCTGCTCGTAAAATTTCCTATCGCAACTGGATTATCTTCTGCTATTTGGGCGTTTTCTGGATGAACTTGGTTTAGTATTGTTCCCAAAAAGGGGATGGATCTTTTTTGAATGGCCTCAATGGTGAGTAAAGATTGATTGATGGTCCCCAATATATTCTCAGAAACAAGTAGAATAGGTATATGAAGGGATTGAACAATATCCACCAGTAAACCATTCGTTGAGTAAGGGACCAATAGCCCTCCAGAGCCTTCAATTATGACATGATCGAAACGGCGACTGAGTAAATGATATTGTTCCTTGATGAACTGAGGATCTATTACAATATTTTCCAGTTTAGCGGCTAAATGAGGTGAAGATGGAAAAGATAAACGATATGGACATCTCATAGTTGCTTCAACAGAACGTATCTCAGGATCATCTAATACATTCATTATTTTGTCGTGATTATGGATATCGTTTGATTCAGTGTTTGCGCCGGTCTGAATCCATTTTTGGGTGATGACTGAATCTCCCTTTTCTTTAAGAAATCGGCCCAGCAATCCTGTTACAACGGTCTTTCCAATTCCTGTATGAGTACCTGTTATAAACCAGGCTGTCATTTTATTCCCGTACAGTAATAAATTTGGTACGTAACAAGGATATCTCGATAAAATCTTAAGTATAAAGACTCCAGTTTAATAAGTGTATCAGGTGTCCAAAGACCTTTTGGTGGTGAAATACCATTGGTTCCCGTACGCCGCATATTATTTAGAAATGAAAAAAATGAAGGGAAGGATTTCCGGACTTCAACAAGATGGATATTTGCATGCTTAAATAGCAATCTGAGGCTATGCAAGACCTGTTGACTGTCTAAAAAAGATGCTGAGGAGGTCACGGCTGTTTCTCCATAGTAGGTGGACAGAACATGGGAGAGCTCTCGGTAGGTTTGTGGGCCAAAAAATGAAAATGCCATTGTCCCATCGGGTGAAAGCATATCGAAACATTTTCTTAACAAAGTATCTAAATCTGACACCCAATGAAACGTCGCGTTAGATACGACAAGATCGAAGGCTATATTAGATTTAAAGGACTCGATTGTTGATTTCACATATGTAACGGGATGGGGGTCTGTTTTTGTTTTGGACATTTGTATCATGTTTGATGACATATCTAGAGCTGTGGTGAGAGCCTCAGGATATGTCGATATCAATAATTGAGTCAAAATGCCAGTGCCACATCCAACATCAAGTATGGACGAAGGGTTTTCTGGTAATTGTTCCATAAGCTGCTTGGCTGCTTGCCTTTGGATATCTGCATGTTCATCATAGGTATGACATGCTTTAGAAAATGATTGTTGTACACGAAGTATTTTAGATGTCATTTTTTACATATTATCTCTTGGAAGGGTATGTTACAATACAGGCTCAATCATGTCTGAAAGAACATTGTATGATAAAGTCTGGGCTCGCCATAAAGTGGCAACTCTTGAAACAGGGCAAGATCAACTATTTGTGGGCCTCCATTTGGTTCATGAGGTAACAAGTCCCCAGGCGTTTGCCACGATGATTGAAAATGGCTCAACTGTTGCATTTCCAGAAAGGACCTTTGCAACGATAGATCATATTATTCCAACGAAACAAACGGAACGTCCTTATTCTGACAAGCAAGCAGAACTCATGACGACAACCCTTGAGAAAAACGTCACACAATTTAAAATCCCTTTTTTTGATTTGGATTCCAAAAAACAGGGAATTGTTCATGTTATGGGCCCCGAACTGGGCCTTACACAGCCGGGGATGACCATTGTTTGTGGAGATAGTCATACCAGTACGCATGGTGCTTTTGGGTCCTTGGCTTTTGGAATTGGCACCTCTGAAGTCAGAGACGTGTTAGAAACCCAGTCTCTGGCACTCATGCCTCTTAAAGTGAGAAAAATCATTTTTGATGGTGTCTTACCAAAAGGGGTTTATTCAAAAGATGTGATTTTAAAAATTATTCAAAAACTGGGTGTTAAAGGGGGTATTGGCTTTGCATATGAATATACGGGAACGGTATTTGAAAAAATGACGATGGAGGAGAGGATGACGGTATGTAACATGAGTATTGAGGGCGGGGCCCGTATTGGGTATATAAATCCTGATGTCACTACCTATGACTATCTAAGAGGAAAAGAATTTGCACCTAAAGGACAGGCATTTGATCATGCCATTCAATATTGGGAGTCTATTCAGTCTGATTCAGATGCAGCGTATGATGACGAATACAGATTTGATGCGAATGAGATTGAACCCATGGTGACTTGGGGCATCAACCCAGGACAGTCTATGGGTATTTCTGAAATATTGCCTTTACCTTCTGACATGGGAGATCATTTGAAAACAGCTGAAGAAGCCTATCAGCATATGAAATTGGTGCCAGGAACCCCCATTAAAGGAACCCCCATTCAAGTTGGATTTATAGGGTCTTGTACCAATTCTAGAATTTCCGACTTAAGAGAAGCGGCACGGGTTCTAAAAGACCGACAAGTACATAAAGACGTTAATTTGCTAGTGGTTCCAGGTTCTCAACAAGTCAAACAACAAGCGGAAGCAGAAGGTCTCGATATTATATTTAAGGAATCAGGTGCAGAGTGGCGAGA
>JABSQL010000330.1 GCA_013215865.1 Candidatus Margulisiibacteriota bacterium | reverse complement strand
GATTTGCAGCCTCTATTTACATGAGGGGCATTAATCTCATTCAAGTGCCTACCTCTTTACTGGCCCAAGTTGATGCAGCAATTGGGGGGAAAACAGGTGTTAATCACGCGACGGCAAAAAATATGATCGGTAGTTTTTATCAGCCTCGCCTCGTTTGGATCGATGTACATTCACTCCAAAGCCTACCTCAAAAAGAGATCAGAAGTGCCTTGGCAGAAATTGTAAAATATGGGGTTATTCAACATTCAGATCTCTTTTTACAACTTGAAAAAACTATAAAGGACATTAAACCAGATCGTACATATACACAAAATCCAGATATCTGGATCCCATTGATTTTTGAGTCCGCATCCATAAAAGCAACCGTGGTTAGCAAAGATGAAAAAGAATCAGATCTAAGAGAAATATTAAATTATGGTCATACTATGGGTCATGCATTAGAGGCTCTATCTCACTATCATACTTATCTCCATGGAGAAGCGATCGCCATTGGAATGAAGGGTGCAGCACTCATTTCAAAGACGCTAGGAATCATGTCTGATACGGACTATGATAGAATTTGTACCCTACTTGAAAATCTGGGATTCACCTTAACCATTAAAAAGGGGATGAAGTCAGAAGATATTCTTGATAAGATGTACACAGACAAAAAGGTTCGTAATATGCGATTGAGACTCGTATTACCCACGGCCATAGGCACTGTTATCGTAAAAGATGATGTATCAGATTCTGTTGTTATAAAAGCCATTAATGCACTCATGCATTAGGGAAAGGAGTTATAAATATGTTCATTCTGGTGATTCATGGACCCAACCTCAATATGTTAGGAGAGCGGGAGACTGATATTTATGGGACTCAAACATTAGAAAGTATCAATTCTGATATTCAAAAAAAGGCAGAATCGCTGGGGGTTTCTGTGGAAACATTTCAATCTAATTCTGAAAGCGACATTATTGAAAAAATTCAGATTTCAGGTACAAAAGCCTCAGGGATTATCATTAATGCTGGGGCCTTCACCCATTACAGCATCGCCATTCGTGATGCCCTATCACTCACAAGCTGTACAAAAATAGAGGTCCATATATCCAATATTCACAAAAGAGAAGCATTTAGGAAAGAATCGGTGACAGCATCTGTATGCCAAGGACAAATTTTGGGATTAGGGGCAAAAGGTTATTTATTTGCTCTTGAGTTTCTTGCTTCATAATAATTAGCCTCATATGAGTCAACTTATGTTAGATGTCCAGAGCGGTGTAAAAACGTGCCATGACCGCTTAATAAATAGGGTGCTTCATAGACAGGCACCTGTCAATCTCGATTGGTTAGTGAGCCACCAGAAGATTCCCTTTATTCCAGATTACCTTACTGTGTCTACTATTGGAAAATCAAAGGTGAAGTCCCTCATTAACCGCATGTTTGCAGTAACAGCACCCCTACTCTGGCACCGATATATTTTGCACAATATTCACAAAAAGGCGATCTTCCAATTTAGAGGGAAATATATATCCAAATGGCATAACAAGCATCCACAAGAAAAGCATACTCAAGCAGCAAAAGAGTTGATGAAGGCCATTGGAAAAATATTGGGAGAACATCATGCTGTCAATCCTTCAATAACGATTACAGAGCTGATCATGTTTTTTTCTGAATGTTTCACTCATCTTTCCGATACTTGCCATGAAGATTCAGATATATATGCAGATGAAAAGCAATACCAAAACATGCGATTACTGACTTTCTATCCAAAGTTGAAGGACCTGGTGTGGGATTCCAGAGACCCGCTCAACTTACTCGCTTATTTACTCATAAGAAGTAATTGGATTGATGTCTATGAGGATCAATTGGATGACATTATTCCTGTCTTTTTTGAAGAGTTAAATGACATTTTGGATTCACCTTCCCAATTAAGCCATCACACCCAATTCAATCCGTATTATCATGTTTCAAAATTCAAGAAAGTCATACAGTCTGCCTCCCATATTTTATATGAAATAGATAATGCTGGAGAAATTATTATTGATTTACTGTTTGTAGAGTATTTACTGCAAGAAGGGCATTCTGTAACATTATCTGCAAAGTCTTCTCCTACCCTAAACGATATAACACTGGAAGATCTTAATCATCTTTTAATGAACACAGCGCTAACTCCCTTAAAAGAAGCTATTTCTAATCGTCAGCTAAAGTGTATCGCTTCAGGCTCTAAGTCTCCTGGAAAATATATTTTTGAGGTAACAGATAATTATATTGATGCTTATGAAAAATGTGATGTGGTGATATTGAGAGGGCAAGGACATTTCCAAACAATGCCGATTGGCAGAAAACATAGAAACACTCTATATAAGTATCCTTACAAAAAGCCCATCATATATATGATGGGTGTTAAAGCCCCTATCATCCAAGACTGTTTGAGCACCTTATTTTCAGCCTCAAAGTGCCCAGATAAAAATACTTTTTTCCTGTATGTAAATTCTGTATAAAAAATATACCACAACTTTTAGATGTTTATCGAGTGACATTAGGTGGCATAACACTTGTATCTTGAAGTTAAACGACAGAGGGAAATTATGACAGAAAAAGAAATGAATATTCTAATAGAGAAGTCCTGTAAATTATATGATGGGGATCCGGTCATTAAAAAAGTGGAATATGTCATGGATTTTGGTGAACTTCGCGTCGAATACGAATTCTATTCCAATTAAAATCTAAAAAAGAGTAAGGTGCTTATTTTCTCTTCAAAATCTCAGCCGTGTCCTTAGAGATAGCCGGCTTGGGAGCAGCAGCTGTTTTTTTAGTGGCCGCAGGCCCTGCTTGTGATATGGGTTGTGTCATTTTCAAAACCTCCTTTTAAGGTGTTGTATACTAATATAACGAACAATCACCCATAATAATTGCATGGATTATTTCTGTTTAATTGGAAAGAGAATGGTGCCTGAAAATGTGACGACGCCTGGTGTATGAAAACGGCCTGGGAATTCGTATACTCCATTTGTAGCACCATGGTTCAATGTGGGTTTATAGGCAATATCAAAAATGGTAAATACATAGGGCATATAAGTTAATTTTAGGTTTCCAACCAGGGCATTGGTACCAGAGTTTGGAATGGTTGCCCAAGACCCGTCACCTTCTTGTTTTTGATCTGGAAAAGCAAGAAGCTGAGTCACACCCAATGAGAAAGACAGTTTTTTGGATAAAGGCAGGGTAGTCAAAATGGATAATGCGACCGTATCACCTGTATTTTTAAAGAATTGGTTATCAAAAATATTTTCATAGCTGGGCGTGGTGTGTTGAAACCCTATCTGAAATTCATATATCTGTTTAAGCACTGATAGATCATAGAGAACAGCCAAATTGTAGACATCGCCTGATTCTGCGGTTGGAAGCTCTAAAAACCTGTTTTTTGCTTCAGAGATTTTCAGTCCGTGACGGCCTGTTTTAAGAAACCCTGCACTTACACCGCCGGCAAGTGCAAAATGGTCTTTAAACCGAACCTTAAACCCCAAGGTAAGGTTCCCGATGGCTTGCGCTTTTGCTGTTTTGGGAGGAATCTTTAAGAGGTCAGAGTTCAGAGCAGTAACCGTAGCGATAAACGCGTCCGAAAATACGGCCTCACCCTCCATGATAGGGAGCATGATTGCTATAGTGAATCTATCTGTAACACCATAAGAAAACGTCATATCATAGGTTTTGTAAGTTAATGATTCTGCAAGGGGGATTCCCTCAAAACCAAGTAGTGTATACTCTGTTAATTCGGTAAATGAATGATCGCGCCCTATATGGGTAACGGGTATATTTGAAATCCCAAAGGTAAAACTGCCAATACCCTCGGGGAGTGTTTGAGTCGTTCCAAATACACTTGTTGTAAAACAACTCAAGATGATGGCAATTAAGATGTGTATATTCAATTTAAATAACAATTTATGACTCTCTCTTTGGCCCCCTCCACTTTACGGAGAGTAAATATAACGGAGAGTAAATATATATGAAAGCATCACATTCGTCCACAACTTGATCTTTTAGGCTTTTTACTTCAGTATAATGTGACTATGACGTATTCAATTATTAAAGCGCTCCATATTATAAGTGTGGTTGTTTGGTTTTCTGGATTATTTTATATCGGACGAATATTTATATATCATGCAATAGCGCGCGAAAAATCAGAACCTGAAAAGAAAATACTTTCTACCCAGTATGAACTCATGGAAAAACGGGTCCTTAAAATCATCGCAAACCCGGCCATGTTTGCTACCCTCTTTTTCGGGTTTTGGCTTCTCGGTATTCATGGTCAATTTGAAAACTGGTTAAAACTCAAATTGCTATTTGTACTTGGACTTGTCATATATCATATGGTTTGTGGGAATATCCGGAAAAAGCTGGCGAATCATTCTCTGAAATTATCTGTCAAGCAACTGCGATTTTTCAATGAAGGTGCCACCATTTTTCTTATTTTCATTGTCTGTTTAGCTGTCTTGAAATCTCAGTTAATCCCATAGGTTAACGTATCTGCCCCATACTTATCATTCACTTGGTCTAATGCTTTATAAAATGACCTTGATTGGGGTTTAAGG
>JABSQL010000033.1 GCA_013215865.1 Candidatus Margulisiibacteriota bacterium | reverse complement strand
ATAAGAAAAAGACGGATGCTTAGTTTGATATTTATGAGTTGTTTTATATTGTTTATGACCCTTTCGGGTTGCCAGTCTGGATCTACAGATCCACGCCCCAAAATAGTATGTACCATTGGGATGATTGCGGATATTGTTAAGAATGTAGGTGGTGAGCATATTGTTGTCACCGGCCTGATGGGACCCGGTGTTGACCCCCATTTATATAAAGCAAAGAAAAGTGACATCAACTCCCTTAGCCAAGCTGATATTATTTTTTATAACGGCCTTCACTTAGAAGCAAAATTAACCGATGTCTTTGAAAAAATGCAACGTCGTAAAACCACTGTTGCCATTACAGATTACTATCCCAAATCGGATCTACTCAGCTCAATTCAATATCCCGACCAACATGATCCCCATGTTTGGTTTGATGTTCAAATTTGGCAGACAGCAGTAAAAGTGGTTCGGGATACCTTATCAGAAAAATATCCAGCCCACAAAGCAGATTTTCAAAAAAATGCAGCCCTCTACCAGAAAGAACTAGCCGCCCTTCACACGTATATACTGGATAAGGTTCAGGAGACACCCATCAAACAACGGGTATTGGTGACGGCTCATGATGCATTTCGATATTTTGGACGCGCCTACGGTTTTACGGTTAAAGGACTCCAAGGTATCAGTACTGCTTCAGAAGCAGGCACGAAGGATATTCAAGATCTAGCTGATTTCATTGCCAAAGAAAAAATCAAAGCCATATTTGTTGAGTCTTCAATTCCGGTTCGCAACATCAAAGCGGTTCAAGAAGCGGTCGCCTCTAGGGGTTGGAATGTCAAAATAGGTGGCGAACTATTTTCAGATGCCATGGGTACAGAAGGCACCCACGAAGGAACCTATATCGGCATGGTGAAACATAATGTTGATACGATTGTGAACGCACTCAGATGAATTCACAGCAAATTGCGGCATTAGAAGTTCAAGATTTAACGGTTGCATATCATGAAAAGCCTGTTTTATGGGACATTGACATCACTGTTCCTCAAGGCCTATTAACGGCAATTGTAGGCCCAAATGGTGCGGGAAAAACAACCCTCTTAAAGGCCATCTTGGGACTTATAAAGCCTGCAGCGGGACAGGTTCAAATTTTTGGACAATCTTATAGCCGAAACCGGCGTATGGTGGGATATGTTCCCCAACGAAGCAGTGTAGATTGGGACTTCCCAACCAATGCACTCGACGTTGTACTCATGGGCCGATACGGATCTTTGGGATGGTTTAAGCGACCTGGCAAAAAAGACCATGAATTGGCCATGACCTGTTTGGAGAAAGTGGGCATGGCCGACTTTGCGAACCGTCAAATCAGCCGGTTATCCGGTGGACAACAACAGCGGGTATTTCTTGCCCGGGCCCTTATTCAAGATGCCAATATCTATTTCATGGATGAGCCATTTGTAGGTGTGGATGCCACCACAGAAAAGGCCATCGTAAATTTATTAAAAACCCTTCGAGATGAAGGAAAAACTGTTTTGGTGGTTCACCATGATCTTCAAACTCTCAAAGACTATTTTGACTGGGCGATACTCTTAAATGTGCGTCTTATTGGAATTGGCCCTGTTCAGGACATCATTACCACAGATAATCTACGGGTGGCTTATGGTGGTAGAGGTGCTGAAATCGGAAATGCGTTAGAAACGTAACATGATACTTTCCATTTTATCTCTGGTTAATGACCATACCTTTCAAGTTGTATTATTGGGAACACTTGTTTTGGGAATTACTTCCGGAAGTTTAGGGTGTTTTGCTGTTCTTAGAAAACAAAGTTTATTAGGAGACGCCATTTCTCATGCCACCCTTCCAGGAATTGCGATAGCGTTTATGATGACCTACTCTAAAAATGCCTGGATATTACTTACTGGTGCCGCCCTCGCAGGATTATTAGGCACTTTTCTAATGATGGGAATTACCAAATTTACCAAAATTAAACAAGATACGGCTTTAGGCATTATCTTATCTGTCTTTTTTGGGTTTGGGTTGGTTCTCCTGACTATTATTCAAAAAATACCAACCGCTAGCCAAGCAGGTCTGGATACTTTTTTGTTTGGAAATGCAGCCACTCTATTGAAAGAAGACATTCGGGTCATGATTATTTTGGGTATTTTCACCTGTAGTGTAATGGCTATCTTTTGGAAAGAATTTAAACTGATTTCTTTTGACCCAGACTTTGCCAAAAGCATGGGACTTCCCATTACAAAAATCGAGATACTATTAACCACTCTTATTGTTTTAGCCATTGTCATTGGCCTTCAAACAGTGGGAGTTGTACTCATGAGCGCCATGATTATTGCCCCTGCGGCTGCAGCCAGACAATGGACAGATAACTTGGGTCTCATGGTTTTCTTAGCTGCTATTTTTAGCGCTTTTTCTGGCATGGCAGGCACCGTACTCAGTAGCTCTATCAGCCACTTGCCAACAGGTCCAGTGATTGTCTTGATTATCAGCTCTTTTGTCATTATTTCGTTGATTGCTGCACCCAACCGTGGGTTGTTATGGGCGTATATTCAACATCACATTCATCAAAGAGAGGTGCGAACCAAAACCATGCTGTCTAATCTCCTTTTATTCTCAGAAAGCCAAACAAATCCATTTCATCCTCATGATATTGCGGCACTGACTGCCATCGGAAAAGGAACGGTTTCTATGATGCTAAAACTTAAAACAGATGGCCTTGTCAATCAGTATCCCGACAATAAATGGTCCCTATCCCCAAAGGGCCTTAAAATTGCCCAATCTTTCTCCAAGGAAGGAAATATCAATCATGGCTCTCATTGAACTCGAAATAATTTTAATTGCAATTGTTGTTGCCTCTGCCTGTGCCATTCCAGGTGTATTTTTAATCTTACGAAAAATGGCACTTATGAGTGACGCCATTAGTCATGCTATCTTGTTGGGAATTGTATTGGCATTTTTTGTAATCAAAGATATCCAATCTCCCATCTTAATTTTAGGTGCCTCTATAGCCGGCATTTTAACGGTGGCCTTGACTGAGTTAGTCATAAAAACAAATCGTATTAAAGAGGATGCCGCGATTGGATTTATTTTCCCTATCTTTTTTTCCATAGGCGTTATTCTTATCTCAAAATTTGCAGGAGATGTTCACCTGGACACAGATGCTGTCCTGTTAGGAGAAATGGCGTTTGCACCCTTTGAAAGATTTTATATTCACGATATAGACCTCGGACCTAAATCGCTTTGGGTGATGGGGACTATCCTCCTATTAAATCTCACATTTATTGGTTTATTCTACAAAGAATTAAAAATAGCGACCTTTGACAAGGCCCTTTCGAAATCGTTGGGGTTTTCGCCTCTTTTATTACACTATGGGCTTATGTTTTTAGTCAGCATCACAGCCGTTGGCGCTTTTGATGCCGTCGGCTCTATATTAGTCGTTGCCTTAATGATTACACCCCCCGCCACTGCCTATTTGCTCACTGAGAGTCTATCCAAAATGATCGGCTTAAGTGTTTTTATTGGGATGATATCCGCTGTTACAGGGTATGGTCTTGCAGGGTTACTAGATGCCTCTATTGCTGGCTCAATGGCAACCATGACAGGTGTCATTTTTCTTTTAGCATTCATTTTTTCACCCAATCGGGGCGTGTATGTCCAACTTGTCAGACAACGGCAACAAAAGCTTACTTTTGCTTCCCACATGCTTACCGTACAACTATTTGATCATGAAGGTCAGAAAGAAGAAGCCTGGGAAAATACGGTGAGTAACATGATCTATCATATGGGCTGGTCCCCCAAGTTTGCAAAACAAGTTACAGCAGTCGCAATACAAAACAAATTGATCACCCGTCAAAAAGACCATCTCACTCTAACACCACTGGGACGAGAAACAGCTAAAACTGCTATGACGTTATAGATTCTTTTTCATTTTGGGATGATTTCAATAGGGAGTGTCATATTACAGATTCACCCTCAAGCCAACCCCTCCGAAAAAATTGGCATCATAATTTGCAGATAGTGATATTTTTTTGCTTATTTCATACTCTAATTCTAGTTTATATTTTCCCGTAGTCTTCCATTCCCATATGAAAGCGGTTCTTTCAGTAAGTTGGAGTTTACTTGCTAATTCCAAAGAAATTAATCCTTCAGCCCCATATTCCAACTCTGATTCAATCAATAGTGGCAATACATATCGGACCCCAATAACAGCTTCAGAGGCACTTCTACTATTTCCTTCTTTTTCAATGGTACCCCCAAAATAAATGTCTGTGAACCGATCTAGGCTCCTCAAGTACTTAGTTTCAATATCATATTCATCTGAATAGTTAACATCAAATTCCAACTCAAAGGCATTCCGTGCATTTGAAGGACGGAAAAGCCCGAATGTTTTATTTGATGACATGTTGATACTTTGGCTGAAAAACCATTGGTTATCATGTCGATTTGGATTTGATTTTCTGGCTTCAATCAGAGCAGGATCTGTTTGAGTTCCCTCGTAACGAACGATCCGTGTCATCCCGGCTTTCATATGGTAAAGATTATGGCAATGAAAAAACCAGTCTTTTTCCTCATTTGCATAAAACTCAATAATCACTTTTTCCATAGGCGGTACATTTACAGTGTGCTTGAGTGGCGAATAATCCCCTTGTCCATTAAGAACTCGAAAAAAATGGCCATGGAGATGTAAAGGGTGATGCATCATCGTTTTGTTAACCAACTCAAATCGGACATTTTCTCCCTTTTTAATGAGAATTTTATCTGCTTCGGAGAGCATTTTATTATTAAATGACCAGACAAACCGTTCCATATTGCCGGTTAAATCAAGCCGTACAACTCGAATCGGATTCTCATCTGACAATACAGTACTTTGGTGAGATTTCAATTGAAAATATTCGCTTTTATTAACTTCTAAGTGGGTCGTATGGTTCATTTTCATATTGGGCATCTGGGTCTTTTTGGACATTTCCATTTTCACAGAACTTTTGGGTGCTCCAAACATGCTTTGAGTCCCGTGTTTCATTCGAAAAAGATTTGGACCTGGAATTTTGTGTGCGGGTACCAAGGGACCTTCTCCTATAATTGTTGAGCTAAACCCCGTTCCATCCTCTGCAGTTGCCCGAAATTCATACGCCCTATCATCTGGAATTGTCACAATCACATCATATGTTTCAGCAATGGCAATTTTTATTCTACTCGTCTTAAACGGTTGAACATTGAGCCCATCAGCTGAAATAACTTCCATATTGCCACCCGAAAACTCTACATTAAAATAACTTGAAGCAGCTGCGTTAATGATACGCAACCGAATGCGATCTCCCTTTTTAGCGGTACCTAATTGATGTACTTTATTTCCATTTGATAGAAATGCATCATAACTGATATCCGAAATATCCATCGGGCCCATTCGGATCCATGCACCCAAGATACGATTCCTAATAGCAGTCCATCCGTTGGCAACAACTTGGTCCCAAGACTGAACACTACCTTTTTTGAGTGCATAGTAATCCCCGTCTCTCTTAAGGTTCGCCAAAACCTGTTGTGGGTTTTCATCTATCCAATCGGACAGTACAACAACATGATCTTGGTCATTATTAAATATTTCTTTCTTAGGGTAAAATACAAGAGCCCCATAAACCCCACGCTGTTCTTGTAAATTTGTGTGAGAATGATACCAGTATGTACCTGATTGTATTATAGGATAGCGATACGTTAAAGATTTTCCAGGCCGTATGGGCATTGTGGTGAGATAAGGGACGCCATCTTGTGCGTTAGGAAGTAAAATACCATGCCAATGAATTGAGGTTTCAACATCCATTTTATTGTGAAAAGTGACCTGAAGGACATCCCCTTCTGTTGCCCTAATTGTCGGTGCAGGGATTGTTCCTCCTACTGCCATAGCCTTCACCTTTCTACCCGTAATGTTGATGTCCTTATAGTCAATATTTATATCGTAAGTAACTGTTTTAGCATCAATGAATGTATAGAAGAAAAGGGAAAATATTAAACCTAGTAGGATGTTTCTTTTATTTCTCACTTTACATAAAATATATCCCCTAAGGGTATCTGTCAAATATACATTTCCCTGGACAGCAGTGATCTCAACTATGGGAAATGCCTGATGTTACAGATCTCATAAAATGGGCATAACACTAAAGAGGACTCTAACAATTATGGAACATCATTCATCATTAACACAAGACCTATTTTCCAAGGATGAAAACATCCCTTTTATTCTCTCATTCCTTGAAGAGATAACGGCCCTATCTCCAGATGCCCTTAATCCCGATTTAAAATATATTCAAGATGTACTATCTAAAACCACTTCATTTGAACAGCTCACACCTGAAGAATTTACACTTTTGCAGTCTCGATTTACATCTGGCATTCATCCTGATTCTGCATTCCACTCAGAGTTGGTTCACTATAATGAGATTCGAGAACTGCTCATTTTAGAAGCCAAATTGCGAAATGAACATGTTTCAGATAAAGAAAAACAATCTCTTCTCATAGAATTTAAAGAAAGAAAAGCCGTACCAGATCCGTATATATTAGAATATTTGCTTACTTCATCTGGATATATGCCTCTCAAACAAAGCATCATCAATACATTTGGATCACATATCTCTGCCCATATATTAGAAGAACTTATTCAAAACAGAAATGAAGAGAATACCGAACTAAGACTCACTGCGATCCACCAAGTTAGCCAGAAACAGTCCCTGTCCTTATCTCCTTTTGAAAATATAATCTTGGACCCTACAGAAAATGTCGAAATACGCATTGAGTGTCTTCTTCATTTTTCCGGTAGACTCTCCCAGTCTATTTTTGAAACGATTATTTCTGATCAGAAAAATGCAGCCAACCTAAGAAAATCAGCTATTCATCACAGTCTTTCTAAACATATTTCATTAAAGGTTATTTCTAATATTTTGCTGGACCCAAAAGAAAATACGTCTCTTAAATTAGAGCTTATGTCTTCATTACGCACCCGAATTCCGATTCAATACTTACGTGATTTTCTTTTCAATTCTTCTATTTTATTAAATGAAAAACATGCTATTTTAAATCTCTTATACGAAACATTGCTTAAGTCAGGAGACCCGGATAAAATAGACATTTCCTCTTTACGACGGAATGATCATACGCAACATTCCAAAGATTCTACATCAAGCTCCATTAATAAAGAATCGTTCATAGAATTAATAAACAAAATGGTGACTCACCATAAGACAACAGACACGTTCATCCCAGATATTATATCTCGATATCCTCACTTACTCACCATCAATACAATGATTTATCTATTAAGATCCCATAAAAGCCCCATGCCTCTTAAAATTTCGATACTCCAAACCTACAGAAATAAATTACTTGCATCAGAGAAAACTGTGGCTTTAAAGAGTGTCTTTTCTGATTCACATCACACATTCAATTTTAAAAAGAGAATACTCATCACCCTTTTTCAAGCTTTTCCTAATCAAGTTATTTGTGACTTTATTTCAGATGTTTGTCACTCAGAAGCAACAGCCAAAGCCCTCTTAAACGACTTAAAGATTCATGGTTATTTAGATAACAAAAAAGGACTTATTTCTGCTTTAAAAACACACAATTTCCCTAAGGGCCTTACCCCATTCATGGCTTCTCTATGTAAAGAAACGGAAGAAGATCCTATGAAATCCCTTGCTCATAATTCGACCCAACTTGATCCCAATTTACAACGTTCCAGAATTGAGACACATATTCAGGCCGGCGATTTTGATAATGCAAATAATACGCATGTTCCCAAACATCAAGCCCTAGAATAGGTACTTTCTCATCCATCAAAGGACTATCTTGATTCGGTGTTGATATGACTTCCAATTTCCCTGAATGAATCACAAGCCACGCCCAGCCACTACCAAAACGCGTTTTTGCAGCTGTTTCAAATGCCTCTTTAAAAGAATCAAACCCATTCAGATCTGTAGATATTGCATCCGCTAAAGAGCCCTTGGGCTCTCCACCTCCATTTGAAGATAAAATGGTCCAGAATAGTGAGTGATTCGCATGACCGCCACCATTATTTCGAACAGCACCTTGAATGTTTTCAGGAAGTTGTTTGATGTTTCTTAAAATTTCTTCAATTGATTTTGACGCCCAGTCAGACCCTTCTAGAGCACTGTTTAATTTAGTAATATAGGCTTGGTGATGCTTGTCATGATGAATTTCCATCGTTTGTGCATCAATGGTGGGTTCTAAAGCGTCAAACGCATAGGGTAAATCAGGTAACGTAAAAGACATATTAATTCTCCTTATTCACAATGTTATTTATAATATTCAAGAACGCCTTCTTGAGAGGGAACCATCGCTTTATCTCCACGATTCCAATTTGCTGGGCAAACTTCACCATGTGCTTCATTAAACTGTAAAGCGTCGACTATTCTAAGGGTTTCATCAATATTTCTACCCAGCCCCAAATCATTTATCGATTGGTGACGGACGATTCCTTCTCGATCAATTAAAAATGTACCCCGATAGGTAATCCCCTCATCCGTTAACACATCATAAGATTCTGATATTGCTTTACTCGTGTCGGATAACACTGGGTAGGTCACTCCTTGAATACCCGCTTGAGATTTAGGTGTCGATAGCCATTTCACATGAGAGTCAATAGAATCTACTGAGCACCCAATGACTTGCGTATTTTTACTCTCGAAATCAGGCAATTTCTCTTGCAATGTATGTAGCTCTGTGGGACATACAAACGTAAAATCCTTTGGATAGAAAAACAGTACAACATACCGGCCCTGAAATTGAGACAGGTTGAAAGAATCATCGATATCTTTTCCATTAACAACTGCTTTTGTATTAAATTCTGGTGCTTTTTTACCCACTAAAACGCCCATAAAAAACGCCTCCTTATTGTGTAAGTGCGTGCATTCTACCACAAATATGGTAGAATATGCACCATCTATCAACAAAGGGGTATAAAATGTCTGAAGAAAAACCATTAATTTTACTAGTTGAAGATGAGAAAGACATGGCGGATGGCATTGTAGATATACTTAAACATGACTATGAATTGCTTATTGCAAATACGGGTCAAAAAGCTTTACAACTACTTGAATTTAATGAATATAAAATTTCAGCTGTGTTACTTGACATCTCATTGCCAGATATTTCTGGAATTGAATTAATCGAACAAATCAGGGCGATTACACTCTACCCCGAAATTATCATGGTGACTGCACATGAACATATTGCATCTGTCATCGAAACGATGAAACAAGGTGCATACGATTACATCACAAAACCATTTCAAAAACCAGAACTGCTATCCGTTCTAAAACGAACACTTGAAAAGGTGGATTATGTTCGTAAATTAGAATCCGTATTAAACCAAAATATAATGGAAGGAATAGATATAGACCGACGATTAACATTATCCAAAGAATTTATCATGAAACGTCTTTTGAAAGGTGAACAAATTTCTCCTGAAGAATTAACTGTGTTTTTTCCTCCCCCTGAAAGTCGAAAAAAATTATCCCTAAAAGAGTTAAAGTCAGAGCTAGAAACAGACGTTGGTGAGAAAGCCCCTGACGCACCTATTTTAAAAATACTGGTGGTTGAAGATGAAGCAGATATGCGGCAAAATATCATTGATATTTTAAATACACGTTCCTATTCTTTTATTGAAGCATCAACAGGATATGAAGCACTTGACCTCATTGAAAAACATAATGATATCGATTTAATTCTTCTTGATATCGGTTTACCTGATATTTCTGGGTTAGAAGTATTGTTAAAAATTAAATCCCTCGATAAGGGTCACACTGTTATCACTATCTCAGCTTACTCAGATAAAGATACTGTCATTGAAACCTTGCAAAAAGGGGCATTTGATTATGTACTGAAACCATTTGAAGCATCCACCCTTTTATCTGTCATACAACGGATATCTGAAAAACGTCATTATGAAAATATTCTACCTATGTTGAGTGATAAATTACAATCTCAAACTTTTTCTCATCGCAACCGGATTTCAATGCTAAATGATATGTGCAAACGGTTAATTAATACCAGTAGCCCTCTGAAAATGAAAGACGTTTATATCTTTTTTCCCGAATTCAAGAATAAAGAATACCCACCTGATAAAACCATTATGCCTCTCACAATTAATTCTGGGTTAGAAACCTTTATTGATGAACTGAAGAAAAAACATGAAAAAGAAGTTAAACAATCCGTTTGAACATTTTCAAGTAGATTCAGACTGTATTAGCTGTGATATGTGCGAGGGAATCGCACCCCTTCATTTCAAAATAATCCAAGACAAACAGTGTGCAGCCGTCATTAAACAGCCCCAAACACCCAGCGAATTTAAAGTTTGCGAAGATGCCTTTACCTGCTGTCCTGTGGGTGCCATTCAAAAGAGTTCATTATGCCAGTAACGGAATTCACTTCGAATCAGTTATACACCGCTTTAAAACAGGTGAAGCTTGGTGGAACCACTTGTTTATTCACCCCAGAAAAATGCCAAGAAATCACTCCCATTATTAATCAAATTAACCACATCAAAAAAGAAAAAAACGCGATTATTTTGGCACACTCATATATAAGCCCTGAAATCATTATTGGGGTAAGTGATTTTGTGGGTGATTCTTATGAGCTCAGTAAATTTGCAGCTGATTCTTCTTGCGATATGATCCTATTTTGTGCTGTAAAGTTTATGGCAGACACTGCAAAAATATTAAGCCCAAATAAAACGGTAATTATTCCTAGTAAACTTAATGGGTGTAGTTTAGCCGATTCTATAACAGGTGAAGATGTACAAAAACTTCGCAAACAATATTCTGAATACACCTTTGTTTGCTACATCAATACCACTGCAGAGGTGAAAGCAGCTTGCGACGTCTGTGTCACTTCATCTAATGTCTATTCCATCATTGAAAAAATCCCCAACGATAAGATATATTTTTTGCCAGACCGGCTTATGGGTGAAAATGTGATCCAATTTCTAGAAGCAAAAGGCATTCATAAAGATATCAAACTTTGGGATGGTACTTGTTATGTGCATGAAGAATATGATCCAGATATGATCACTTATCTTCGACAAATGCATAAGGGCATCCATATCGTTAGTCATCCAGAGTGTCGTTCTGAGGTCATCAACTCATCTGATTTTGTGGGCAGCACATCACAAATGATGCAATATGTTAAAAAAACGGAAGCCCCTGCCTACTTTATGCTAACTGAATGCGGCTTAACCAGTAGGCTTCAAACGGAGGTTCCCGAAAAGACATTTGTGGGTTCTTGCACCATGTGCAAATACATGAAATCCAATTCACTTGAACACATACTAAAAGCGCTTCAAAATCCAGACCCAGAAGACATTATTGAGATAGATCCAACCACAATTAAAAAAGCCAAGCACTGTATTTCTGAAATGTTTCGGTATGTGGGTTAAAAAACTTAAAACACAGAAAGATACATCTATAAAAACGGCTAGATTTATTTGAATTCTGTTAACAGGTGGGTCAATGTTTCTTTGGCATCTCCAAAAATCATACGGGTATTTTCTTTGAAGAATAGAGGGTTTTGGATACCTGCAAACCCTGTTCCCATGGACCGCTTCAATACAAAAACAAACTTTGCATAATCCACATTGATAATTGGCATTCCATATATCGGACTGCCCTCATCATCACGCGCCGCAGGATTGACCACATCATTTGCTCCTATAACCAAACATACATCAACCATTTCCATGGTGCTATTGATATCGTCCATCTCAATGAGCTGATCATAGGGAACATTTGCCTCTGCCAGCAACACATTCATGTGGCCCGGCATTCGCCCTGCCACCGGATGAATAGCATATCTTACTTCTGCACCATTATTTTCCAATAACTCACCCAGTTCTCTGACGACATGCTGGGCTTGTGCAACAGCCAAACCATAGCCAGGCACAATAACTACAGACTGTGCCGACTCCAAGACATAATAAGCATCCTGCGGAGAAAGAGACTTTGCCTCTCCTTCAACAGAAACCCCGCCAGAAGTGGCAGACCCAAATCCGCTGAATAACACATGGGATATAGACCGGTTCATCGCCTTACACATTATATTAGTCAATATAATACCACTTGCACCTACCAACGATCCGGCCACTATTAATAAATTATTATGAATAACAAAACCCGTTGCACAAGCAGCAATTCCAGAATAACTATTTAATAAAGATATCACCACTGGCATATCTGCCCCACCAATAGGCAGCACACTCATAACACCAAAAAGCAACGACAAACCAATAATGATATAAAAATATGTCATTCCTTGCTCAGGGCCCAAAACAAACATGATTCCACACCCTAAAATACCTAAAAGAATCAATGCATTAACGACCTGCTGACCCACATAAATGATCGGCTTTCCTGTCATTAGCTCTTTTAGTTTCGCCCATGCCGTGAGGCTTCCAGAAAATGTTAACCCACCGATTAATATTGAAAATATGACGGAAGTCGCTGTAAAAATACCCATTTCTGGAGATATCGCATACACGGACCAACCAACCAATAAACTGGCAATTCCACCAAACCCATTTAGCAATGCCACCATCTCTGGCATAGCGGTCATAGAAATGAGTCGGGCAGCAAGAACCCCCACTACGATTCCAATCAGCATCCCCGCAACAATCCATGTATACGTGATGATCTGTTGATCCCATAACGTCACAATAATCGCCAATAGCATTCCGAATGCAGATAATATATTACCCTTTCTTGCTGTTTCTGGAGATCCTAATAACTTTAATCCAAATGTGAAAAATAATGCAGAAATAATATAAACCCAATTGATACCTATTGCTATATTCATGACTGAGAACCCTTATTTTTTTTCTTAAAAAAATCAA
>JABSQL010000329.1 GCA_013215865.1 Candidatus Margulisiibacteriota bacterium | reverse complement strand
CGGAACGACAATCCGTATTTGGATGATCATTCCGCCTCTGTTGTCGGTCAATATTTGCCGGTGTCAGTGAGCGCGTTATTTGCTGTTTTATCTATCGCTATTTTAGCATTTATATTCATGTGGAAATAGGTGAGTGGTATTGCATTGCCTTAATCAAAATATCCAAATACCAAAGAAAAAACGAGATTTAGTGTATATAATCTATAGGCCCGTCTCAAATTCTGTATACAATTTGTATACAATCAGTGGTGCCGAGAACAGGACTTGAACCTGCACGGGCATGAACGCCCACTAGCCCCTCAAGCTAGCGTGTCTACCAATTCCACCACCTCGGCTGATCTCAAAAATATACGCCCATATTACACTGTTTTTGGGGAGATGGGTACTTTACCCTGGACTATCTGAAGAATGTCAACTAGACTCCTGCATGCGTGCTATTAGACATGATATGCCGCCTTTATGTGGAAAATTGAATACTGTATTTGCTCGGCTATCAAAAAAAATGTCATGATATTTAATGTTTCCCATATTCAGCATTTCGTAGAAATGATCTCTAAATCTTTTATATTTAATCCTATTTGCCAAAATAATTATCTTATTGCTAGGTGTATTTAAAATATTAATATTAAAAATATTTTCAACCAACTCACTAAAATCTAATTTATAAACACGTCCTGGACACCGATGTACAGTAAACCCTTGGAGTTCTAGCTCCCTCTTTACTTTCAATTCAATACGATTAATATCATTCGCATATTTATTTTTTCTTTTCCACAATTTCAAAATTAGAGTTTTCCGCAAAGTGTTGCTTGTTTCTGAAAGAAGTTGATCTCTCAATTCCGCTTGCGCACGATTTGTATTGTTCATTATAATTACCTTCCCCCTCCCTGCTATCATCGTCATATCAATATGAAATGAATGGGGTTGTGATACAACATACACATTCTTCTTCAGGACACCATATTGGAGTGCAATCGCCATTTTTACGAAATCATCGGATACTTCAAAATAACCTATGAGTTCCTCATACGTCCCCTTAGTTAAAGTAAAGGAATCCCTCCCAACAATTATATATGGAATACCTTCTGAATCAACTCCATTTATGATATTCCCCTTTATGAAATTCCCCCCCTCGTTATATATCAACGACAATCTATAAGGTATGTTTTTACTTTTAGCATATGCGACTGCGATATACTGAAGTTCCTTACTATTTACTGGTACAGACATATCATCGTAGCGTAATATTTCAAGGAACTTTTTATTGTCACCCATACGAAGACCATCCCAAAATGCCTCTCCAGTTCTGATATTAAAACTCAATGTGAATTGTCCATTTAGCGGATAATTAAGCATAAATTCTCGTATAGGCCCAGAACCATATGCACCCCATATTGAAGAATTATATGCCCTACTTATGGGACAAGTTTTGCCTTTATACCGAATAAAATTACCCGTAAAATCAAATACTTTCAATTTATCACCTAAGTGTTTATAATGTTCCGTTGCCATGAGTTGTTTCTTCAGTTTTTCTATGTCGTCCAAATCAAAATCCATTTCTTTGTAACTCGTGTTTCTTGGGTTCAATTTTAAGATTTGTTCATAAATTCTGGTGTATTCTAAACCATATTTAATGCCTTTCGATTGTTCTTGTACAAAGCTTTGCAGCTGCTTTATTTCATCAGATTCAAATTCTTTAAGGGGTAACTCTAAAAAACTTAAAAACCATTTGTTTTCATAAAGGGGGGCAGAGCAAAGAGGCGGGACTTTATTTCTAAACCTTGCTCTCGCAAGTATATCATAAGCATTACACTTTAAAAAACAAGGAGTCTCTATAAAACCTTTAGAAAAAATAATGTAATCTTTAACCCACTCAGACATATAATTATCTTTGTCTTTTTGACCTGGTATTGTTGTTATGCCGTAGATAGCCAAAAATCTTCTCAATCTCTCACTTGTAATGTTGGTTTCTTGAATTGCATTTGAACCAGCATTTATATAATCTCCATACAACACAGCATGATCAATGCATATTGATTGGCCCTGTTTGCCCTGGTTCTCTTTTTCCCATTTCTTGTACGATTCTGGTACTTCCCTCACCCGTTTTTCCCATACTTTTGTCATTTCTGCTCTTTCTCTTTTCTTTTCTTCCTTTCCCAAAAAGACAATTGGTTTATCGCCACCCATCGCTGAATTGATTTTTTCAAGAAATGAAGGGAAACTATTCTTAAACGCAATAACTTTTTTCAGATTTCTCCTCATTATTTCCTTTTAAATATATTCCTTCAACCAAGAGATTTTAGCATCTTTTTGAATTTTTTTTAACTATTTCACTAAAATATAACAGGTGCTTGCTCTTTTAGACTTTTAATGTTAATTTAGTTTATTCAAATTTCAAAAGGGAGCAAAACATGATCTCAACACTTAAATTTAAAATAATATCCTCCGCCGAAAAAACAATATTCGAATCATGTGAGCACTTACAACAAGGGCAAGCAGACTATGACCCTCGGGAAAAATGTCTCCAATTCCATTCGTGCCATATCTTTAAAAGGACTAAGCTTTATGAGGAAACTGAAGAAAATCTTAAACACTTAACTGAGTACCTTCACCCTAGAGAAAATTGTCGCTATGGAAACAGATGCTTCGCGTTTAATCGCATTTTTAGACAATAATCTAAAGATATCAAAGACAGGTGCCACTTAGCGGTATGGAGTCACTAACAAACATTTCGACCAACCCTTTAAAGATTTGCTATACTAGGTCTTATGGAAAACCAGAACTGCCCCATCCACTTCGGAACCTCCGGCCATAGGGGTATTATTGGTGACTCTTATACACCCCAACATGCCATCGCCATTGCCCATGCTGTGGCAGACTACCTAATGCCTTCAAATCAAAAGACTAAACCTACCCTTATTTTAGGATATGATACCCGTCAGAATCATTCGACCAATGACAATAACAGTCTAACCAAACAGGTATCAGACACGTTAATTCATCGCGGCATTAACGTTAAATGCTGTGACTCATTTTCCCCCACACCGGTTGTGTCTTGGGCCATCACACAGGAAAAAACCAATGGCGGACTCATCTTAACCGCCAGTCATAACCCACCCCAATATGATGGGATTAAATTTAACCCTGAAAATGGGGCACCTGCACCCGAACATGTCACCAGAATGATAGAAGAAAAAGCCAATCACTACCTCCTTCACCCTAAAGACACACCCAAAAATACCGCCATCAAAGGAAACCTCACATTTATAAACCCCATCTCAGCATTTGTAGACGCTCTGATTCACACATGTACCGACATGCTAAACTTCACACCAACAAACCCCTTCCCCATTGCAATCGACTGTAAACATGGAACCGTTGGACCCGTATGGAAAGTCATTAGCGACACTCTCCATCTTCAAGATACACGCATTCATGAAGCACCGCTCCCCGATTT
>JABSQL010000328.1 GCA_013215865.1 Candidatus Margulisiibacteriota bacterium | reverse complement strand
TTGAATAAATAGATTGGTAGCACCCACCAAACGAATGATACTTATCTCGTCTTGTCTCGCAATGACGGTTAATCGAATGGTATTCACAATGATGAGAAGGGTCGCAGTCCCCAATAAACCCACCAGTAATAGCCCCCCAAATTTGGTGATATTTGAAAATTTATGTAACTTTTCTGCAATGGTCCCTCCAAAGACCACATCCTCAACCAAACGAGGGTATTGGGTACGTATTTCTTTCGCGATTACGGTAATGTGGTGGGGGTTTTTTAATTGAATTCTGAGGCTGTCTGGTAACGGATTTTTAGTTATAAGGTTGTCGAGACTAAGGTTGGGATAGTTCTTCTTGAAAGTGGTCCAAGCCGTTTCTTTTGGCTCAAAGTAAATGGACTTAATGTTTTCATTTTTTTGAATATTAGACTGAAGGGTCTGAATATCCAATTTTGTTGCCGATGGATGTAAAAACACCCGTATTTCTAATTTAGATGAGATAAAACTGGCCAAATGGTTCATATTTACGCTCATAATAAGGAAAAATCCAAAAATAATGAGGCTGATGCTAATGGTGCACATGGAAATAATACTCATAAGACTTGATCTTTTCATGCCGATGAATGCTTCTCGGATAAAAAAATCGATATCTCTGAGAATCATGTGTCGTACCTTCCGAGTTGTTGATCTCTCACAATGGCTCCTTTTTCGATGGCCACCACCCGTTTGGGTAGCGCATCTACAATCTTATCATTGTGTGTGGCAACAACCACCGTTGTGTTTCGTGTATTGATCTTTGTTAAAAGCATCATAATTTCCCAAGAGGTGTCCGGATCAAGGTTTCCGGTTGGTTCGTCGGCCAAAAGAATAGCAGGGTTATTTACAATCGCTCTTGCAATACATATACGTTGTTTCTCACCACCGGATAATTCCCAAGGCATACAGTTGAATTTATGTTCAAGGCCCACCAATTCCAATACTTGTCCGACTTGCCGATGGATGCGAGATCTAGAGAAATGCATGACACGCAATGCAAATGCAATATTTTCATAAACCGTTCGTTTCGGAAGTAATTTGTAGTCTTGGAAAATGACACCGATATTTCGTCTCAAAAAAGGAATTTCTGAATCGGGCATATTTTTTAAAGAATAATTTTCAATAAAAATATCACCAGATGAGGGTTTGCACGCACGGTAAACCATACTTAATAATGTGGATTTACCAGCACCTGATTGTCCGACTAAATAAACAAATTCATTTTGGCTAATCGTAAGGTTGATATCTTTAAGGGCAGTGAAATGATTAGAATATACTTTACTAAGTTTAACAAACTTAATCATAAATTCTGTTACTGAGTCAGGCTTTTAAGAAGACCTACTCGGCTTTCCCAATTGATGACATCGTTAATTACTACGATGACCATTAGGGCGATGAGGATGGCGGTTCCAATATTATTGATCGCATTTTCCCATTTCTTATTCAGCCGTTTTTTGCGGACAGCTTCCACCAAAAGGAGCACCAAGTGGCCCCCGTCCAAAACAGGAAGGGGAAACAAGTTAATCACACCAAGACTAATACTAATGAGTGCCATTATATCTAAAAAACTAAGGAAGTTTTGATGGAGTTGAAACGATGCTATTTGGATGATGCCAATCGGGCCTGCCATATCTTTTAAGCCTGCTTTTCCGTTGATGAGCATCGATAAACTGACAAAAACCAAACGAACACGGGTATAGGTTTCTTGCGCACCCAATTGAATCGATTTCAAAGGGTTGTAACGGGTGATTGTCGCATCTAGAACAATACCAATAAGACCGATTTCGGGATTCATGTCATTTGCTTTTGGCGTAATAAAGAGTGTCTGTTCATTACCTTGGCGTTCTACTAGTATCTTTAATGGTTTTCCAGCAGAGTGATGAATGGTATTAATAATATCCCGCTTAGGAAGAGTGATAGGATGGTCGTTAATTTCTAAGAAGATGTCTCCAGATTGTAACCCCACAGATTGAGCAGGTGAATCCTTGAGAACATTTTTAACCACATTGTTGACTCGGGGAACACCAATAAAAGTGAACATTAACACAAAAATCGTAAAGCCAAGTATAATATTCATGATCGAACCAGCTGATATGGTTAAGAATCTAGCCATAATGGATTTTGAATTAAAATTCTTATCAGCGGGAGCCTGGTGATGGTCGTCATCATCAAGGCCAGCCAGTTTTACAAACCCACCCAATGGGAGGATTCTAAGAGAGTAAAGCGTTTCTCCCCATTGCCTTGAGACCACTTTTGGGCCCATGCCCACACTGAACTCATAAACGCCGATACCCGCACGCTTGGCCATTAACATGTGTCCCAATTCGTGTAGGAATATGACAAGCCCCAATGCAAAAATTGTAATTAGAAACGTCATATGTCACATGATAGCGTATTTTAGGATATGCGGGTAGTCTCAAAACCGCTTTCACGAAAGTGAACACGTACTTAGTGTTGCAAAAGGGCTTTGACTGTTTTGTGTCCTTTTGCTCTGGCAGCATCAATTTCATCATAATGTGATTTTAATACAGTTACAATGTTTTGATTTAACTCTGAATGGGCCATCATTTGTAAGGTTGAAAGGCTCATTTCTTTGCTAAGTCCCTTTCGATAGTATCTTGTTTCTCGTAACGCCGTGAAGACATCAGAAACGGCCATGATTTGCACCCCTAAATCTTGTTCTTTTGTACACACATGAAACGGGTAGCCATTTCCATTTTCTCTTTCGTGATGGTAGCCCGCCCATTCTTTTAAACACGGAATTCCAGGCAACATATCAAGTATACGATAGGTATAGTAACTATGACTTTTAACAATATTGTATTCCCTTTTCGTGAGGCAGCCGGTGTGCGTGAGGATAGATTGAGAAATAGATATTTTTCCCAAATCATGAAAATAACCTGATATACGCATCAAATCTTGGTCTCTCTTAAGGAATTTGTGTTTTTTAGATAATAGAACCGCCACCTCACTCACACCACCGGAATGGATGGCTGTTTCTTTGCACCAATATCCAAGCATGTGTATAAAAATAATGCTGAGGTCATTCAAGTGAGACATTTGTAAAGATAGGGTGTGATCTTCAAGGGAATCCAAAACCAATTGGGGTAAGTCTGGATATGCTAAATCAAACCAAAACCCTTCAATACTGCTCAATTCTTGAATGGCTTTTATCAATGTAGGTTTAAATATACTCTTTTGAGTGCTGCATATATTTTCTATGATTCCTTGTCCATGAGTGATCATGTCAAGAGAATTCTTGAGCTGATTTGAAATAAGCAAAGAAAGCTCAAATATTTGCCGGTCTATTTCCCAATTATGAGGCCGTTGGGCTTTAAAATAAGGGGCTGAATGATTAAATAAAATAGAAGAATGCAATATATGGTGGGTGACAGAGTGGTGGCTTTTCTTCTTTGATAGGAGACCTGTCTGGGATAGTAAGCAAGCAATTATCAGATTGTGATGCTTCGACTTGGGCAATGTGCATAATTTGGATAATCGGTATGCAATATATGCAACCTGATATGGACTTTGAGAATTTTTAGGCATCATCAATG
>JABSQL010000327.1 GCA_013215865.1 Candidatus Margulisiibacteriota bacterium | reverse complement strand
TCCTGATATACTCTAGATATGAGGCTTTCTATCTCTAAGAAAAGGCTTTTTATCGGTGTCATCATCGTGATGGGTTTTGTTTTTTTCAATCATCATCATGTGTTGCGCATGTTGGGATCTTATCTTGTTTATGAAACACCGTTTGAGGAGGCAGATGTCGCGCTGGTTCTCACTGGTGGGAATGGAAAGCGCGTCAAAAAGGGCGTTGAATTATATCACTCTGGTAAAGTGGATCTGCTGATCATGAATGGTGGGGGTGGTTATATGACACAGCCTTTTGCCACACGTATGAAAGAATATGCCCTTTCATTGGGGATACCTGAAGAAGATATTCTGATGGAAATTAAATCTCTGAGTACTTTCGAAAGCGCCAAATTTGTTCTGCCAATGCTTCAGCAGTTACAGGTCAGAAAAGGGGTCCTGGTGACATCCAAATATCATACCCGAAGGTCGTATAAGATATATGAGAAAATATTTAGAGATTCTGGAATATCTCTGTATGTAGTCGGCGCACCCGATCAGATTAACTATCAAAGTTGGTGGAAAAACCATGAAATGGCAGAGGACATTCTGATTGAATGGGCAAAAACAATTGTGTATTGGATGAAGTATTGGTTGTCATTGATGGGTTTACTTCGTACAATATAATCAACAATGAAAGTATCTATTTTAATCCCTTGTTACAACGAAGAGAAAACCATCCGAGAAATTGTGGATTTGGTTCTCAAAAGTCCTATTCCTTATGAAAAAGAAATTGTCATTGTGGACGATTTTTCTAAGGATGGCACTCGAGATATTCTTGAACAGGAGATTAAGCCCAAGGTATCTAAAATACTGTATCATGATAAAAACAAAGGCAAGGGTGCCGCTATCCAAACCGGGATAACCCATGTAACAGGCGATGTTCTCATTATTCAAGATGCCGATTTAGAATATGATCCTGATGAATATGTCACACTTCTAGAACCCATCGAAAAGGGATATGCAGACGTGGTATATGGATCTCGATTTCTCACCCGAGAAATGAGACGCATTCATTATTTTTGGCATACCTTGGCCAATTTCTTGATCACCCAGTTTTTCAATACCATGGCCAATACCAATTTTACGGACGTTGAAACCTGTTATAAGGTATTTACTAAGAAAATATACTCTCAAATAACGCTGAAGGAAAATCGATTCGCGTTTGATCCTGAAATCACTGCCAAAGCTGTGAAGCTGGGCGCGGTAATTTATGAAGTCAGTATCAGTTATCATGGGAGAACCTATGATGAAGGTAAAAAAATCGGATTTTGGGATGCCGTAAGTGCCGCAAGATGCATATTAAAATATAATCTATTTCACAGATCCAAAAAGAAAAGTGCGTGAACTGAGAAAGGCACTCCCCTTTTGCATATTTACTTTTTTGGTGGCCAGCTGGCCCTTTGTCTTCTATCCATTTACTGATGGAGATATTGAACATTGGCTACCGGTTGCAGTGGATATCCGAACCCATTTACACTTTTTCACTTCGATTCATGACCAAGCCCATGGACCCCTTTTATCTTGGGCGTCTGGCTTAATCTCTCTACTATCTCCCCACAGCTTTTATGTATATAATCTTTGGAATATCGGCATGGCAGTACTGGGAAC
>JABSQL010000326.1 GCA_013215865.1 Candidatus Margulisiibacteriota bacterium | reverse complement strand
ACGTACCTAAATATCTTGATGGATTATTTTCTTTCCACAATCCCCAACCAACCCTCAACAAAAACCACCCCAAAATACCTCCCATCAAAGCTGCGTTCATTATAGTCCGACATTAACAACACTTCATTCCTAGAAAGAACCTTCCCCTTTCCAATAGGAAGCGCCCGTCCCTTTTGATCAAATCTAAATGGCCTACTCTTAGGAAGCAACCTTCCATTCACGTACACCCCCGATTCATCAATAACAACTTCATCACCTTCTATCGCCACTACCCGTTTAATGAGGGGGGCCATAAACCCATCCCCAAATCCAAATGGAATATACCCCCGTTTTCTAGCCAAACGAAATACCTCAGTATTTGGCGGTTCAAAAAGAACAAGCTCCCCCAAATCCCGTGAAGGATCAAAAGGCCGTTCAATCTTCCAAATCCCCATGGGAAACGAGGGTGTCCGGTTCCAACGATACCCACTCCTATAAATAACCACGATGCTTATAACAAAAATAGCTACCACAACCATAATCATCAAAAGAACGCTACAACTGTTGTTCTTTGTAATTTTCTTCAAGAGAGCCTAACCTCAGACCTAGCTTTAAAAATAGGATTAAGAAAATACATGATCTTCTTCCCATAAATAGGCGCATGACCCGATACAAAGATCAACATATCCCCCGTATCAATAATATGTCCCTGTTTATCTTTCCTTATTCCCGGAAGTCTCTTACACTCATCAGGAGTAAGTAACGGTCTCTTAACTTCTTGAATGGTCTCTGTTCTATGGAGTAATGAAGAATACTTGTTCCCAGAAGAAGAAAAAGACTTCTTTACAATTGTTGAACTTCCTAAATTCTTGGATAACAGCTCCGCTGTTTCATTCTTGTTAGGTGCATATGCAATTTGAACGGAACAGTTAGATGTAATCGATTCATGATGCCCATAAGAAGCATGAATTTGGTTCAAATCTTGGGTAATAATATATGCCTTAATCCCATACCCTGATATAAAGGCCAGAGCTCTTTCAAACTCTTCCATTTTCCCCAAACTAGGAAACTCATCTAACATGAGTAACAACCTATGTTTGTATACCATATCTTCTGTAAGTATCTTAATAATCTGATTCATGATGAGCCGTATAATGGGCATGAGTCTTACTTGATCACCAGGCGGTGTCACCAAATACAATGAAACAGGTTTTTTACCATTCATTAAATCCCGAATCTTGAAATCAGAAGATAACATATTCTTAGAGACAATAGGATCCCGAAAGATGGTTAAGTACGATACCGCAGAAGATAACACCCCAGACCGTTCCTTATCTGATTTGTTGAGCATATCTCTCGCACTTGCAGCTATTTCAGGATCTACTCTCTTTTCTTCAGCATGATGCTCAAATGTCATCATTTCTTCTATAACTTTATCAATAGATCGTTTTGGATCTGATAGTAGAGTGACCACATCACTAAAAGTAGCTGCTTTCCCTTTAGATAAAGCAATATACTTACAATGAAGGATAACGCCTACCAAGAAAGACTGACTGGTTCTATCCCAATGATCTTTGAGTCCCTTTCCATCTGGGTTAATGATCATAAGAACAATGTTTTGTGTATCTGCAAACTGATAATCTGTTTCCAACCTGATTTCATCCAAGGGGTTAAACTTTGTACGATTCTCATCATTTGAAGAAGGGTCGAATTTGTAAATAACATTATTGGCATAGCGTTTCCGCCATCCTGCTGTTAATTCATAGTTTTCACCTTTAATATCCAACACCACCACAGAGTGTTTCCAGGAAAGAAGAGTGGGGATAACAAGCCCCACTCCTTTACCAGAACGTGTGGGTGCATAAGCCAATACAGGCTCCGGCCCTTCATGAACCAAGAGATGGGTGTTCTTTTTATCTTTCCAACTACCCACATAAACCCCATTCCCATTACTTTCATGAAGGTTATTTAGAACACTATTTCCAAGTAACCCCATATCCAAGATTTCTGACTTTGAGGCAAAGTGGGCCGATCCATGGAGATCATGAACAGCTTT
>JABSQL010000325.1 GCA_013215865.1 Candidatus Margulisiibacteriota bacterium | reverse complement strand
TTCACCTGACTGAGTGCCCTTAATATGCGACTTCTCTCTTGAATGACGGAGGGTTCAATTTTTCCTGACAGCTTTCGACTTCGGGCAATTCTTCGTTCAGAGTAACTAAACACGTGAAAATAACTAAGAGGACTCGACGCTAAATAATCTACTGTCTCTTGAAAATGTGCATCAGTTTCACCCGGAAAGCCCACAATCACGTCTGTACCCAATCCTGCGTCCGGAACAACCTCAAAAACGCTTTTTAAAAAAGCATCATACTCCTCTAGATTATAATGACGGTTCATTGCCTTTAACATTGCGTTAGAAGCAGACTGAATCGGCACATGAAAGTATCGGCACAACTTTGAAGATCCCATAAGGGAAACCAGTTCATCTGGAATCGTTGTTGGTTCAATGGATGAAATACGAATCCGCTCTAAACCTTGTATCCGGTTTAGGGCTTTTATAAGATCAAAAATAGATTTTCCCTTAAAATGATACGTACCCAAATTGATTCCAGTTAGCACCAACTCCTTGTGGCCAGCTGCAACCAACTCGATAGCCTCTCGGATGGCGTCTGAAAAATCTCTGCTACGGGCAGGGCCTCTCGCAAACGGAATGATGCAAAATGCACAATAAAAATCACACCCGTCTTGAACTTTCAAATTGGCTCTTGTATGTCGACGGTCTATACCCGAAATGGGAAGTGTAAAAGACTTGCGCTCTATTTTAGGTGCTATTACCACATTCGTTTCATCCGTATTGATGATTTTAGTTAAATTCATCTTTTGGGCATTCCCGATAACCCAATTTACATTTGGAAGTTTTAGAAGTTCCTCTTTTAAGATTTGTGCCTGGCACCCCACTAATGCAATCTTAACATTCGGATTTTCACGATTTATACGGTTCACTAACTGTCGGGTATCTCTATCTCCGTTTTCAGTCACTGTACAGGTATTCACTACCACAATATCGGAGGGTTGGTCTTGCATGACCCGATAGCCATCCGCCTCAAAAGACCGTTCAAGAATGGCGGTTTCTGCTTGGTTTAGACGGCAACCTTGGTTGTAGAATGTAATGTTGCGCTTTGACATGGTTCCTTAATAATAGTCTGTTCTTTTGAAACATCATAGAGTATATCTTCAAACGGGTGACGGTACAAAGGCATATTGAGTCTTTTTTCGTCTAGTATATGACCAATAAATCCGATGGTCCTGCCCAGAACAAAAAATGCATTAAGTGTACCCGAATCTATGAGCTCATCAATATCAGACGCCATATATCCAAGTGATTGCCACATGTCTACCATCAATACCCCTACACACCCATCTACATTTAGAATTAAACTATCTTTCTTAGCCGATGTCATTTTTTCAACTTTGAGTGCAAATTCTAACAATGAGGTATCTGGAAATGTTTCTTTGGCATAATCTATTAAACTTTTAACCCGCAAATCAGGGTTTCGTAGCGATTTAACCCGGTGTCCAATACCTGGAATGGGGGTTCCTTTACCTTTCATTTCTTGAACAAATTCTTGCGGAGATAGCCCTGCAGTAAATGCCCTCTTGAAATGGCTTGCAGCACCATCAATGGCGCCACCAAAACGGGGTCCAATGGTTAACAAGCCTGTTACAAGCGAAGAAATTACATCTTTACCTGCTCTGGCAGTTACCTTTGCATTATGAGCACCACTAACAGCCGGTCCATGATCCGCAACCGTTTTAATAACTGTTTCAATGAAATTAGAGGCCCATTTGGGGTACCGCTTTTTGCACCAAAGAAGAGATATCACATCTCCAATGGAATAACCCGTTTCTGGCGTCGATACCTGACTAATAGGAACACCCGCATAGGTACTCTCTTCACCCCGATCATCAGAAATTGTACATATAAAATGGGTCGCTTTTCGAACATGTTTAAATTTAACTGCACGGTTAAAATCTTCAGGAACGGATGGTGCTTCTACTATTTTTTCTTGTAGAATAATGCCCTTATTTCTTAATGATATATAGACATCATTGATAGATTTTGGTAATGCATTGAACGACTTGGGAACCACAAATCCAGCTTCCCGCATGGCTCTATTTTTTGCATCAGCTGTCGCCCGATTGGTAACAGCAAATGCCCCAGCATGGCCAAATTGTACTTCACCAGGAAAATGTTCTGAGACCGTACCCATACACCACGCCAGTATGGGTTTTGTAATATGCTTGTTTTTGTACGCTTCGATCACTTCATACTCATAAGTGCCCCCTACTTCCCCCAAAACAACC
>JABSQL010000324.1 GCA_013215865.1 Candidatus Margulisiibacteriota bacterium | reverse complement strand
TATAGGATTTTCCATCAGAGGAAAGCCCAAGGTTTGCCAACATCGTCGTCAATGCTTTGCTGGTAAACATGGTATTTCGACTGTCTCCTGTATTTCGAAGGCCCACAACCAATCCATACCCCAATAATTGATTGTGACGGGCTTCAATAATTCGACCGACATCTTTTAGTCTCACGACAGGTTCTCCTGCATCAACTGCATATATTGTGCACATCGGCAGAAACGCTATTATTAGATATATAATCCATTTATGTTCTCTGAAAACTTTCATTAGAATACCCACCCAAATATTTTGGTTAATAAACCAGGGCTTTGCTTAGACCCTACAGATCCCTTGCCCTTAAACGAAATTTCTACATTCGCCATTTGATTTGAATAAACAGTACCAGATGCAGACAGTCTTGAAGGGTCAACAATTCCAGACACTCGAATGGTTTCAACCTCTTCATTCACCTTCACGTTATTTTCCCCAACAACGTATAAGTTTCCATTCGGAAAAACCTCTACGACAACCGCTGTTACAACTGCTTTTAAATCACTCTTTCGGGATGTTTGACCTAATCCTGTATACCGGTCCCTTGCATCTATCAGGTACCGTTGATTTTTTCTATTATTTTGATCTCCTAATGTATCCGCACTAAATTGATCCCAATAATCTAAAAAATTTGCCCCTATCCCTGATTCTTTTGATGTTCTTGTACTGGCCTCATGAACAGCCCGAGAAGACTCAGATATGAGTATTGTCACCGTGTCCCCTGATTTTTTGGGCGCTTTTCCTCTGGTATAAAGCGACGTTTCCTTTGCTTCCCATAACGAATCCCCAAAAACACTGAGAGGCAATACGAAAATGGCTATACTAACGAGAAGATATTTTAATATTGTTTGTCCCAACTATTTCTCCTTTTAAAACCTTGCTATACGACACATGTCTTACCTGAATAATATCGCCTTTTTCCCCATCTTCCAACGCTATCCCTTTAAATGATAGCAAAACTTGACTCTTTGGCAACTCTATATTAACAACATTTCCTTGCTTCACCAACGGAATATCTCGAAAATAATCTGTCATCAAAAACGATCCCTTTGGTATTAAGGTCCGCGCTTCTTTACCCTTTAGTATCGTCAAATCATTCACAGGATTAGACTTTCCACTTAAAGATGTATATATCATTTCCCAATGATTCGTATCTATCGCCTGCCCCTGTAAAATATTTTTCTTGGCTCTCGCAAATTGAGAAAATGCTTCTATTAATACTACCACACTCACAATATCTTTCTGCCCCGATTTTCGAACCACCTCAATAGGTATCACGATATCACCAAGGACTCTGCGCTGATTTTTGACCACCCAGGCAAAGGATGTAACACCATTTAACCGTGTGTGAACGGCCTCCTTATTCTTAATACGAATGCGAACATCATTGGTGACTAAGTACGGATAGTGTTGCATGACCCGAGAAACGAGATGCTCCGTTAAAATAATCTCTGCAGACTTTTTGTCCTCACCTTGTACGCACACACATGATAGTACTAACCAGGCGCATACACAAATGGTATTATGTATTACCTGCAACACCAGATGCAGACCGAAGCATCGCTTCACTCGCCTGAATCGCTTTAGCAAGTAAATCAAACGCCCTTTGAATAATAATCATTTCTGTCATTTCATGGATGACATCAACATTAGATGTTTCAATTGTGTATTGGGATATAGTCCCTATTCCATTTTGCCCAGGTACTCCCTCTATAGGATCCCCAGATTCTACTGTTGATACATACAAATTTTGACCAATTGAACTTAAACCCTGGGGATTCCGAAACCGTGCCAATTGCACCTGCCCTATCAGACGGGGTTGATCTTCTCCACCTACTTCAGCAAAAACCCTACCTTCTTGATCAACAGCCACTCTTTCAGTCCCATCTGGCGCAGTAATATAGGGATATATTCTGTGATTATTTGCATCTGTTACATCTCCCCTGGCATTCCTATTTAAATTACCCGCCCGTGTATAGGCAAGCCGCCCACTATCTAGCTGCATTTGAAAAAAACCGCTTCCCACAATGGCCCAGTCCATATCGTTCTTGGTTATCTGCATAGGACCCTGAGAGAAATCCTTCATAATACCCGCGATTCGAACACCGGTACCCAATTCAAGACCCCGTTTTTTAAGAAGTCTTCTATTTTCTTCCTGTGAGGCCTCAGCCTCAGATAAAATCATAGGAAACATACTTTCAAGTTCAAACCGGCTTTGCTTAAAGCCTGGTGTCTGGGCATTTGACAAATTATTTGTCACGTTATACATCATTTTCTGGTAGGCAGAAAGCCCATTACGTGCGATAAAAAATTGGGTGATCATGTTTTACTCCTTTGTATTTTGCTTAACACTAACAATACTACTGCGGGTTTGCTAATTGCATACTACCACGCATCGTAGCAATGATAGCCTTTGCAACCTTAGCGGAGCCATCATAACCCCATTTCATTTCTGGAACCTGTCCAACAAGACCTTTCACAACATTCGCCTGCTCATAAACACCCTGCTGAAGGGTATAGGGGGGATCATACACAATTTCATCTCTATATTCTTCTTCAAGATAAAAATGAGTTGCTTGAAACGACACTAATTTATTCAAATCCTTAAAATTCACAATCTTAATAACGTCTATTATATCATCTCCTGAGTAAACCACACCTTCTTCAGAAACCACAAGCCTTTGGGGATCAGGATCTGACAAATATATCTCCCCCCCCTGCCCCATTAAAGGCTGTCGGGTCGTAAAAGAAACCAACCTTCCGTTTTCATCGATATCACACCGACCATCTCTTGTATATATCTCTT
>JABSQL010000323.1 GCA_013215865.1 Candidatus Margulisiibacteriota bacterium | reverse complement strand
ATGGAGAAACTCTTTTTAGCTCAGATATACTTTTTTTAAGCTCTTTTTTTCGTTGCTCCATTTCCGTATCAAGGAAAGTGATGGGGAAATGATGTTTGGCCACGGTTTGAATGACAAGGTCTTTGAATTGCTTTGATCCTTTAATAGAGAGACGTGTACCAAATTTCTGCATGGCAAATTCCAGAGCTGTTTTGATGTTAACTAAATCAAGAGTATGGACGTTAAGAACCCTTCCTTTATCTTCAAAGATAGATTTGGCATTAGAAAGATAGGTAACATCTCCTTTGGTATTTACTCTGTATTCTATCTTGGGAAGAATGACTGTTTTCAAACTGTTTCGGTCTGGATTGGAAACAGAGTTCCCTTTTAATGAAGGAAGCGAAGCTTGAGGTTTCATATTTCGAAGAAAATGGATGGCTGGTATACACTTTTTATTACTTTTCAACACCAGAAAATCCCGCCAAGTTAATGACTTATGCTCAAGATGAATAGAGTGACGCTCTATGTTAAGAGACTGTCGAACATGCGACATTTCTTGAACTTTCTTCATCTTGAGTTTGGAGTATAGGGCTTTTTTGTGAGTGAAGGTGAGCAAGGGATCTTTTTTGATGGCTTGTCTGGCCTGACTATATTTTTGTTTTAGCTCAAGAAATTGAAAGGCCCTTTTTTGAGATAAGGTTTCTAGAAGCTGTTTCTTTTTAGTAGAAGTATCAGATTTCACGTTGAGATATTCAAGATACAGTTCATGGTGTTTTGTTTTGATGGGGATAGGGGAGTAGGACATTTTTGGGGAAATGCTAGAAACAGATTGTGAGGGAGGTTGAAAGGAACCCAGTTTGTTTTCGAGCTGGGATTTACCAAGCATTCTCGAGACACTGCTGGCCTTCACAGAATGTTTGGATCCAATATTTGATCCATCCCTATATTCATTCATAGATCCATCCATAGATCTAATACTAGAAATGACAAACCCATTTCCATGGGGTTTGAGTCCTAGGCTGTATGGTGAAAGTACATTATGAAAACCCTCCCAGTCCACAGGCCTTTCAGGCTTTAAATAGCTCTTTATATCAGGTAACACATTGGTCTTAATCCAATCGAGTAAAGAAACATTTCCATGGGTGGTCATATCTCGGACCTTTTGGGGTTCAGAGTTTCGTTTTTTATTAGAATCATCAATATGATTATCTACTTCGAACCCATGTTTCTGTTCAAGCGTTTCAATGGCCTTTGAAAGTTTAAAATAGTCTTGGAAAGGGTTATTCATATGAAAGGTTTTGGGATGTATTTTGTTAATGGCGATATGAAGATGATAATGGTCGGTATTGTCGTGACCTGCACAGATTCGTTGATGGTCAGAAAGCCCAATGGCTGAGGTGAGGGTGGTTTCGATATCTTTTATCTGTTTTGAAGATGGTTTTTCATCTTCTCTGAAAGAAACAATGAGGTGATAGGTTTTATCATAAGTGGTTCGTTGGTTAAGGGACTGAGTTGCTTCTATTTCTTTGATGGCAAAATACGGGTCAGAAGTTAGGCAGTTTGAGATTGAGACATAATCTAGCTTTTCACCATTGTTCTTGGTATCAAGAATATAATTTGTGAGTGTTTTGAAAGAGGAAGTTGATAAGGGGTTGCGGTTGGATCGTTTAATGATTGTCATAGATTTCGGACTTTGGATTTAATGCAGGATTGTGTTGCTCTGATTTGGTTGATGAGGTCATGGATGGTATCACTCTTAACACTACTCTTATTTGATTTGTGAGAAATGTACATTTTCAGGAGGTTCCCGAGT
>JABSQL010000322.1 GCA_013215865.1 Candidatus Margulisiibacteriota bacterium | reverse complement strand
CATGCTTGATGGACATGGCAGGAAGTGACTTCATAACGATGATTGTAATATTTCCCGATTCGTTTGTCTATTTGAGGGGTTGTTACTATACTAGGAGCCATGATGAATATGAGAGTCCGATTTGCGCCATCTCCTACAGGAAATCTCCACATAGGTACCCTTCGGACAGCCTTGTTTAATTGGTTTTTGGTACGTCACAATAACGGCGCATGTATTCTTCGAATGGAAGATACCGATGCGGAACGGTCACAGCCAGAATTTGAGAAAAATATAACGGATGCGTTGAAATGGCTGGGTCTATCAATGGATGAAAGTCCAGATTTGGGCGGTGAATATGGGCCCTACCGGCAATCTGAGCGTGTCCATCTTTATAAAGCAGCTTCACAACAGTTAATAGACAAAGGGGATGCGTACCCGTGTTTTTGTACAACTGAGGATTTGGGAAAAGAACGTGAAGAAGCGATCCGTAAAGGGGAGCCTTATGTTTATTCCCGTAAATGTTTGGCCCTTTCTCAATCTGAAATTGATGAAAAAAAGAAGAGAGGTGTTGCGCATACCATTCGGTTTAAGATGCCGGATCACACCCTTCATTTTACGGATATAATACGGGGTGACATTTCTTTTGATTTGGCGTTGAACGCTGATTTTGTCATTATAAAGTCTGATGGGAGTGCCTCTTACAATTTTGCGGTAGTTGTGGATGATCATGAAATGGCCATTACTCATGTTATTCGAGGTGAAGATCATATATCGAACACCCCCCGCCAACTGGCACTGTTTGAAGCGTTGTCATATACGCCTCCGAAATTTGCCCATTTACCCATGATTCTTGCCCCGGATCGAACAAAGCTGTCCAAGAGGTTTGGGGCGACATCCGTTTTAGATTATCATGAAAAGGGGTATTTACCCCAAACCATCATCAATTATTTAGCTCTTTTGGGATGGTCTCCGCCTGATGACACAGAAGTGATGTCTCTTTCAGATATCGTACGGCTATTTTCATTGGATAGAGTGTCAAAATCTGGGGCAATATTTGATGTGGAAAAATTGAAATGGATGAATGGGCAACATATTAGATTATTAGATCAAAATGCGTTATTCGAAGCGGTTACACCCTTTATGACATCAGAGACACAAGCAAGTTTATCTCGGTACTCTGAAAACGAAATGAAAGAAATCATCATGTCTGTGAAAGATAATTTAGATGTGTTGCTGGATATTAATCAATACCTTGAAATGTACGGGTTGTCAAAAGAAGGGTATCAAGAAAAAATGCATCAAGTAGATTTCAATTGGAAAGAGGAAGAAAAGCAGGTCATTGGGTTATTTCTAGAGGCAATAGCCAAAGCAGATGAACATTTCTCTCCAGAATCTATGGGTCATATTTTAGAAGAAATTGCTCAAAATGTGGGTCTTAAGAAAGGTAAGTTGTTTAAACCCATTCGGTTGGCCTGTACTGGATATACTTCTGGCCCTCAGTTACTTACATGCCTGTCTATTTTGGGTAAAAAGGTGTTATTGGAGCGGCTTCAGTTTCTGTTAGAAAACAGGGAAAAGTAATGTCTACGTTGTCGGACATGGCAGGGTTATTACCTAAAAGACCGCTAAATGCGCACAAAGGAATGGTTGGGAGAGTGGGCGTGATAGCGGGTTCATCGGGGATGATGGGTGCAGCCTTTCTTACTTCAAAATCTACTCTCAAAACAGGTGCGGGATTGGTATATCTAATGTCCATAGATTCACCGCCTTCTCCACAGCCTGAGTGGTCACCGGAATTAATCTATTGTCCACTTCCATCACATAGCGGCCATCTGTCTCGAGATGCCTTAGTTAGTATCAAAAAATATATCCATGACCATCAAATAGAGTGCTTGGCAGTGGGGCCTGGTTTGGGTAGGGCTTCGGATACACAGCATGTTGTTCAGCAGCTTTTACAATGGATATCTGAAATCGGTCTGCCATGTGTGTTAGATGCGGATGGATTAATGGCGATACAGATTTCTCACTTAAAACAACTCAACAAAGGGCAGATAGTCATGACACCTCATCCAAAAGAATTCCAAACTGTATTCGGTGTGGCCATTGATTCAGAAAACAGAAAAGAAATGTGTGAAGAAATGGCGGTTCAATCTCATCAGATTGTGGTTCTAAAAGGTGCACAAACGGTCGTGTCTTTTCAAAAGGGTAGTTATATCAATGAAACTGGAAATGCAGGAATGGCAACAGCGGGTTCTGGGGATGTACTCACAGGTATCATTGCGGGATTAATGGGTCAAAAATTAACACTATATAATGCGGCTAAGTTGGGCGTTTATATCCATGGATTGGCAGGAGACTATGCTAAAAAAGAACTTTCAGAATATAGTCTTACAGCTTCAGATATCATTGCCCATTTAGGGGATGTATTTAAGAGTTTGGAAGCCCATGGAACTCAATGAAGCGGTCGGTCTGTTTGAAAATGATTCTCCCCATGTGGACGATATAAAATCGTTTTTACTTTGTTTAGTAGGAGAAGAAGGGTGGGGAAATTTAGAGGCATTGGGGATTGAAAATGTTTTTAAAGAACTCAAAAGTCATGTCAATACGTTCATTGACACATTTAAGCCATTGGGTTTTGGGGAAGGGTTTGGGTTTG
>JABSQL010000321.1 GCA_013215865.1 Candidatus Margulisiibacteriota bacterium | reverse complement strand
TTCTTTTGAGCATCCATATGTACTTTATCCGCTTTCCATGCTGCGATAGAATTCATATCCTTCCAATAACAGACTGTAATTCCGTTTCCCTCATTATCTCTTACACTGTCCATTCCTAGATATCCTTTGTAGCCCTTTAAAAGCTCCTCCAATTGACTTGCTTTTATCTCCATCTGTTCGACTAGGAGTCTGTCGGACTTAAAGATTCACCCAAAAAGTAATAACTTAGGGCATGACATCATTTATAGGCGCAGAGCGGGATCAAATTTCTTTTATGCCACATGACCTTAACGAGTGGCTGACTGAAGATCATCTGGCAAGATTTGTAGTTGACATAGTAGGGAAAATGGATTTGTGCCATGTTTATTCAAACTATTCTGGCAAAGGAAGTACCCCTTATGACCCTAGACTACTCCTCTCCCTTATTTTTTATGGTTATTCGACGGGCGTTTTTAGTTCTCGAAAAATAGAAACAGCGACCTATGATTCTGTTGCTTTTCGCTTTATAGCAGGAAACCATCACCCTGACCATGACACCATTGCGAGTTTTCGCAAAAAGCATCTTCCTGAATTGAAAGGATGGTTTAAGGAAATTCTTTTGATAGGTAATGAACTTGGACTACTCAAATTGGGCAATATTTTCATTGACGGCACAAAAATACAAGCTGATGCTTCCAAGCATAAAGCGATGAGCTACAAGAGGATGCTGCAATTAGAGAAGCAATTAGAATGTGAGATCGAACAATTAATGGCACATGGCGTAGAGCAAGACGAAAAGGATGAGCAATCAACAATTGATATACCAGATGAAATAAAAAGGAGAGAAGACCGTCTTACTAAAATCAGTACTGCCAAAAAAGTAATAGAACAACGTCGTAAAGAAGCATACAAAGAAGAGAAAGCTGAATTTGATAAGAAGCAAGAGGCTCGTGACAAAAAAGAAAAGGAAACGGGAAAGAAGCCAAGGGGAAAAGCACCAAAAGAACCCTCTATAGCACCGGCAGATAAGGATCAATACAATTTCACTGATCCAGCATCTCGGATAATGAAGACAAGTAAGGGGTTTGATCAATGTTACAATGCACAAATAGCGGTCAACGATGATATGTTGATAGTTGGCAATTATGCCAATGTCCATCACAACGACAAGCAAGAATTCTTACCTGCCATTGAATCTGTCCCTGACCAGCTAAAGCCTCAAATAACTTCTGCAGTAGCCGATACAGGCTACTTTTCTAAGCATAACATCGAAAAATGCCCCCAAAACATCACCCCAATAATTGCTAAATCCAAAGAAAAACACAACAGCTATATTGAGCAATTACTGAACCCAGTCAATGATAAGCAAAAAGAGATTTATCGAAAGAGGAAGCATACCGTAGAACCTGTTTTTGGTATAATAAAAGAAGTATTAGGCTTTAGGAGGTTTTCATTTAGAGGAGAAGAAAACATAGACAATGAATGGGGATTGGTGTGTCTTGCCTATAATTTGAAACGGATGTTTAACCTGAAAACCGCTTAAAAAGAGGTGGTTTCAGACCGATCAAGAGTGAAAAAAGAAAATAGCACAAAACGTGACCTGAATTTGAAAAGTGTATGTCTAAAAACAATTTCCGCATCGGAAAATTTGATTTTTCCACCCAATTGAGAATTCAAAGTCCGACAGACTCCTAGAGTAAAACTTAAATATTTGGAATGGTCTATATTTCGATAGTTTACAGTTTATTAAAATTAAGAAGAAAAATCGGGTGCGATTTTCTGTTGTTCCTCATTTTGTTTTTTTATTTGG
>JABSQL010000320.1 GCA_013215865.1 Candidatus Margulisiibacteriota bacterium | reverse complement strand
TGTTACCATTTGCGGCAAGTATTGCAATACTTGGTGCTTACTTAGTAAAAAAGGGAGTAGTTAATAATATTTACAACTTTATCTATAAAATAAGAATCCCTTTTCTACTGACAATCATAGGATTGATATCTTATAGATTTGTTTTTTTATATGGGATTAGACCCAACTATCATTTAGAACCAGGTTCTATCTATTCAATTTTACTAATCAATTTATTCATTCTAGCTGATATGGCTATGGCTCTACTATATGTTTGGATTCTAATTTTTCTTTTTCAGAAACAATCACTTAAAAAACTGTTGTCAATATTCTCTTACGCAGGCAAAATGGCATTTACCAATTACATCCTACAGAGCATTATTGGTTACATTCTGATGAGAAGCCTTGGATTATATGAATTATTAACTCCTTCAATGGCAATATTAATTGTTCTATTTGTCTTCATCGGGCAGGTCATTTTAAGTAAACTTTGGTTATCTTCCTTCAAACTTGGTCCCTTAGAATGGCTATGGCGTTGCATTTCATACGGAAAGATTATTCCAATAAAATAAAGCGTACAACAATTTATAAGCGTCATTAAAACGATCGCTTATACTAAACGTTAGCAGCTATTACAAGTAGGTGAAATCAAATATTGCGAACGTAAAATTACCCGATGATAAAACCACTTTATTGCGTTTGTCTTTTATTCATTATCACTTTATTCAGTTGCTCAAAGCCAATTGATTTTGACGAACCTTCTCAAAAAAACAATTTGTTCTAACAAGACGGTGAATTATTTTCCGGTGAAGCGGTTCAAATAACTGATACGAGCACCCTACTAGGACTCTTAACCTCAATTTCGAGTGATTCGATTGTCTACGATATAGAAAATGGGTTTTGCGTAGCGCAAATCAATTACATCAAAGACGAGATTTACACGGTTCTTAGTTATGAAAAAAAGGGAGACAATCTTTTTTCAACTTTGCAAGTTTATGGGACTCTACACTCACCCGCAGCTTCCGATATTTTAATTTCCAAAATACACTTCAAGAATAAGATAAAACATGGAAAATCGATTGAATGGTCATTAACCGATGGGATGCTTGGATCTAATGGACAAAAAGCAATAAGCAGTAATTGCAAGTGCGAGGTCACGTATTGGAAAGAACAATAGATATCAGCTAAAAACAAAGCTGTTAACACAAGTAACAATCCATGCAGGTTGTCGCTTCGTTAAATCGCTTTTGGATTAATAAATCTATCCTTATCTTCGGGAAACCAACTTTGGCAAAGAGCTGCACGTTTTGTAGCTTCGATCGTTAGCATTCATTAGAAGCTCGTACTCATGAAATATATTATTATTCTTTTAATGGCAATTATAAATATCAATTCTTTTGGGCAAGATAGTACGTCACTCACAACTTGTGATTCGACGGTTTTATACGAATTTCAACAGTTTACGAAGATCCACACATTAAAAATTAACACTGATAAGGCCAGTTGTCTGACCGTAACCTGTTTAAATGATCATACATTGGGTGTTTACATCAAACTAGATAAAGATCAGAAAAGAGAAAAGAGAAAATTATTAAAAGAGTGGGATTACAATAATCCTAACAAGCAATCTAGACGACCATTTAAAAATTTTCACAAAATTATATCCGTAGATGGAACAGAAACTGAATCAGGAGTGATTAACTTATCAGAACTAGAGTCTGGAAAGTATAAACTAATTCTTTCATGTAATACTAATAACCTGGATCCTAGCGATATAAAACTAAAAAATCACATAGCGACACTAATCATTGAGGAATAAAAAC
>JABSQL010000032.1 GCA_013215865.1 Candidatus Margulisiibacteriota bacterium | reverse complement strand
AAGAAGAATACGAAGAGGAACCTATAGTGGAGCATGAAGAAGAGCATAATGAAGAACCCGAAGTGCGACCTGAAGAGGAACCTGAAGCGCGACCTGAAGAAGCAGAGGAAAGCGATGATGACTTTTCTTGGGATGAGCTCGAAAATGAGGGTGAGGAATCAACATGAGAAAAATTAGTATCATTAATTACAAGGGCGGCACAGGAAAGACATCTACTGTCGTTAATCTTGCTCATAGTTTGTCAATGCATGGACAGAAAGTTCTGATTGTAGATACAGATCCACAAGGGTCCTCAGGTATTCACTTAGGTATTCAACCTAAAAATACCATTTATGATTTGTTAACCCAATCAAAAACACTGGAGGAATGCATTACCCCTGCACGACAGAATTTGGATATTATCGCTTCAAATGAGCGCCTATTCCCAGCCGAGTTATCAATGAGTCAACTTAAAAATAGAGAGCACATATTAAGTAAAAGATTGAACACCATATCTGGCTACCAATTTGTACTTGTTGATTGTGCACCGTCTATTAATCTTTTGAATCAAAATGCCCTACTCTTTTCAAATGAGGTCTTCCTTCCTGTTTCTATGGCATATTTATCTCTTGTTGGTGTTAGGCAACTCATTCAAAATTTGGCCCTTATCAACAAACTGTTTAATCACAAAATACACATTTCTAAAGTCATCCCTACTTTTTTTAACGCCCGAAGAAAAGCATCTAAAGAGGTCCTCCAAAGTATTTCAAGAGCTTTTCCAAATAAAATAGGTCCGCCTATTCGAATGTGTACATCCATCGCTGAGTCATCTGGACTTGAGCAAACCGTATTCGAATTCAAGAATTCATCTAACGGTGCAGTAGATTATCTAAAATTATGTAAAGAGGTGCTTCAAAATGGTTAAGAAATCAGAATCGTCAGGTAGTAAATCAAATAAGAAAAAGGAAACAGCTAAACCCAAAAGAAAATACACAAAAAAATCTTTTAAAGATCCTTTAAAAGATATTGATCCTGTAATGGAGAAAGCTTTTTCTGTTAAAGATGAAGAAGCCCCAACACCAGGACTTTTTGAAGATGAACCAAAAGAAACGTCTGAGACATCGCATATAGAAAGTGTCCCAGAAGTTTCTCAAGTTGAATTTCCTGAGCTTCCTGAACAAATCGCTGGGAAAAAATTTGATTCTACTGTATTTAATAACCTGCCTGTTCAACTATCTGTTGAGCTTGGAAGAACAAAAATGTCACTCAATGATATTTATGAGCTCACTGAGGGAGCGATCATTGAATTAGAACGTTTGGTAGGAGAGCCTCTAGATTTGGTGATTAACGATACCATAATTGCACAGGGAAGTGTGGTGGCTGTTGATAACCACTATGGGTTGAGAATTACAAAAATATTGTCTACATCGAAGTAATCGATGTCTGCAGCATATTATTTTCAAATTCTGTTTTCGTTACTCATATTTTTTGGGCTTGTATATGGCCTGTTTGTCTTTTCTAAACGGGTACAGAAAAAACGGTTTTCTGGAGATATAAAAGTGACAGATCGCCTTCTCATCGGAAATCACGCTTCGCTCGTTATTGTAACGATAAGAAGTCATGAATACCTTATCAGTGTTGGGGGCAAAGATATTCGCTTACTGGAAAAACTATCATGATACGAATTTTGAGCTTATTTTTGTCCGTATGGATACTTCAGATACCATTATTTGCAGCGGAAACCATTCAATACCAATTAGATTTCAATAAAGTAATCGACTCTATTCAGTTCAGTTCTTCAGTTGGCCTCTTAATTGCCTTGGGTTCCATCAGTTTGATCCCATTTTTTCTTTTTTCTACAACTTCTTTCTTAAGAATAGTCATTGTTATGTCCATGATTAGAAGTGCAATAGGTATCCAGCAAACACCTCCTAATGCTGTATTGATATCTCTTGCTACTTTTCTGACCATCTTTGTGATGGCGCCCACATTCTCAAAAATTCAACAACAAGCCGTCATCCCTTATACATCAGGCAAAATATCCCAAGGTGAAGCCATCAATGCGGGCCTTCAACCCTTTAGAGAGTTTATGCTTAATGTCACCCGAGAAAAAGATTTGGCATTATTCATAGAGTTTTCCCGCATTAAAAATATTAATTCTTCAGATGATATTCCTATTTTTGTCATTATTCCGTCTTTTATTATCTCTGAATTGAAAGCATCTTTTCAAATTGGATTTCTCTTGTTTATTCCGTTTGTTGTGATCGACCTTATTGTGTCCAATATTCTACTATCCCTAGGTATGTTCATGTTATCCCCCGTCATGATATCTTTGCCTTTTAAAATATTACTTTTTGTATTGGCAGACGGCTGGAACTTGATCACCAAGGGGCTCATCTTAAGCTTTGTATGATCGTTAAAATCAGTCTATTAGTGGGTTTGTTATTTGGGTCTCTATTCATTGGAGGTGCGCTTCCTAAAAACCCTGTAGACATGGTTAGTACGCCTGATTGGGTCCAATCATTTGAAAATGAAGAATATGTGATCAGTAACTATCCTGAAATGATCCATGCTCCTGGCCTTATATATAAAAAAATCATGCCAAAAAAGCATCTTCGTTTCTTCTATCATCACCGAAATGGATCGGATTCGCCGTTTGCAATAGCGTGCACCATCCAAAATACAGGAACAAAACCTGCTCAAATATCTCTATCAAAGGGAAAGGGAGGCCCTAACTCTGACATCATATTTGCAGGTCATATTGCGATGAAACGATTTCTAAAAGAGCTGACCCATCAACCAGATCATTCACTAACTATTCAACCCGGAAAATCAAAAATAATATCTTTCCATTCCCTGAAACCAGGACTCACATCCTCAGGTATTTTAAAAATTTCGAAACAGAACGAAGTTCCCCTTCATGTGACCCTTGAGATCATCGACCCTTCCCTCCCACAAATCATTCCAAATCAATATAATTATGGTGCATTTTCAGAATCTAAAAGAACGAAAAATATTCATTTTGATTCTAGACATATTGTGCATGAAATTCCCATTGGTGGCCCACCATATCTCACTGATATAAAAAATGGTATCTTTCTAAAAGGCAACTATGGACTTCTATATCAATTAAACATCTCCCTTTACAACAGTTATTCCGTGCCAACTAAATTCAAAATATATTTCACACCCAAAATGGGAGTAGATAGAGGCGTGTTCTTGATAGATGATGCGTTTATCGAAACAAAGGTCCTTCATCCCAATCGTGGACTCGGACTGGAAGATATTTATAATGTAATACTACTTCCAAAAGAACAAAAAAATCTTGCTCTTTATATCATGCCTCAGGCGGGTTGCTATTATCCTATTCACTTTATATTGAGAAGCTATAAACTTGAGGGAGCCGGTATTTCGACATGAATATTGCCATTGCAAGTGAAATTATCAGAGAAGCGATTCAAACTGTTTTGATAGTATCTATGCCATCTGTTGGTTTAGGACTTCTTGTTGGCCTCATTATTTCTATTTTTCAAGCCGTTACTCAAATTCAAGAACAAACATTAACTTTTGTTCCCAAAATGATTGTTGTTCTGTTGGTGATTGCCTTTACGTTTGGTTGGATGCAATCCATGCTTTTAGATTTGGCTTTCTCTCTATGGGAACATATACCTGAATATTCAAAATGATTATTACCATGCCACAGCTTGTTACTTTTTTTCTCATTTTCATGAGAATGACAGGCTTGATTATTACCAGCCCCATATTTAGCGATAAACGGATAATATCCCCTGTAAAAGTGGCCATTGTATTTTGGACATCCATCCTATTCATTTTCATGGTTCCCATTCCCTCTGAGCTCCCAAACACATCCCTTACGTTTTCCCTCGCCCTTGCCATAGAATTCCTTTTGGGAAGCATGGTGGGGTTTATTACCAATATCATTTTGGTCGCCATTGAATTTAGTGGTAATTTGATGGATACTCAGGCCGGCCTAAGTGTTGCTTCAACCCTTGACCCGTCTTCTGGGCATACAGCGACTATCATTTCACTTTTGATGCGTTTCTTAGGGATTATTCTATTTCTTCAACTAGATGGTCACCACTTATTGCTCACGGCACTGTACAGAAGTTTTGAAATTCTGCCGCTTGCAACGCCTGTTAATATGACACAGGGAAGCTTTTATATTGCAAGCTTAGGCACCACTATTTTTTCAGCTGCGCTTCAACTTGCAGCCCCAATCTTACTGATTGTATTTTTGATTGATTTTTGTTTTGGAATGTTGAGCCGGGTAGCACCTCAGATTAACGTATTTCAGTTAGGGTTCCAAATAAAACCTATTATCACAGTCTTTATTTTTATGCTTATCAGTCCCAGCTTGGTTCATTCAATTTTCAATTTGTTAGAGAAATCATTGGAAACCGTACTCCAATTATTTGTATATTTAAGATAGTGTCATGGGCGAAGATTCAGGTCAAAAAACAGAAGAACCCACACCCCATAAGCTTAGAGATGCAAGAAAAAAGGGTCAAATTGCCAAAACACAGGAATTAACCAGTGCCATTTTACTTCTGCTATCTTTTTATACTTTAAAATTCACTGCTATCAAATCATGGGATAATATTAATCAACTTACACGATATGTATTTACTGAAATTCCCGAGCCTTTTAGTACTGCCCTAGCAGGAAGAATATTGGAAGACGCCATGATCATATTCTTTATGACTGTGGGACCTATATTTGCTGTGGTTTTTTTTGCCACTATAATATCCGATTTTATTCAATCTGGGTTTCTCATTTCTTTTGCGGCAATTGAACCTAAACTGGAAAAGCTGAACCCCATTGAAGGTGCAAAAAAGTTCTTTCAATTAAAACAATACGTAGAGACTTTTAAATCTGTTGTTAAAATGTCCATTGTGATTTTACTTCTCTATCTTTCTATCAAAAAGAGGTTCTTCATTATACTTGAAACCCATCAGTTTGAGTTTTGGGACACCCTTTTATTAACAGGTGATATCGTTATGGATGTCATCACAAAGGTGGGTATATTTTATATATTCATGTCTATTTTAGATTACCTATATCAACGATATGAATTCATGAAGGAAATGAGAATGAGTAAAAAAGAAATTAAAGAGGAATATAAACGGCTTGAGGGCGATCCTATGGTGAAGCAAAGACAACGTGATGCTGCCAGAGAATTGGCTTTGGGACGGCAAATGGGATCCGTTCCCGATGCAGACGTTGTCGTTACCAACCCTGTTCATATTGCGGTTGCTCTTGAATATAAAGCCAACAAATCAAAGGCCCCCAGAGTGCTCGCTAAAGGAAAACGCCTCATTGCAAATGAGATTAAGCAAATTGCAGACCAGTACAACATTCCTATTGTTGAAAATCCACCGGTTGCACAAGCCCTCTATAAAACCACAAAAGTAGGATCTCTTATTCCCAAGGACTATTACAAAGTAGTTGCTGATATTTTGGCCTTTGTATATCATCTCAAGAAAAAGAGAAAAAAAAGAAAATGGAGTGAATTAACTAACACTGAAAACCTTGGGTAAATCTACACTCAATGCTATTATTCTTGGATATGATTAGCCTTTCAGAAATTAAAAAATTCTTCACTCTTTCAGATGTTGTTTTAGCCATTACGGTCATTACGGTCATTGGTCTGATGATTGTTCCCATTCCAACTTATCTTTTGGATTTTTTGATGGCTCTCAACATTGCTCTTGGCGTTACCGTTCTTTTGATTGCCATGTATTTGAGTCAACCCCTAGATTTTGCTGCATTCCCCTCTCTTTTGCTCATTCTAACCCTTTTCCGCTTATCACTTAACATTTCCTCTACAAAGCTTATTTTGAGCCTTGGACCTGATTTTGATGGTAGTGTTGTATTGTCTTTTGCAGAATTTGTGACCCGGGGCAATTTTGTTGTGGGCATTGTTGTCTTTGCAATTATCACATTAGTGCAATTTCTGGTTGTTACAAAAGGTTCCGAACGGGTCGCTGAAGTCGCTGCAAGATTTACACTAGATGCCTTGCCTGGAAAACAAATGAGTATTGATGCAGATTTAAACTCAGGGCTGATTGATGCAACTGAAGCGCGGGAACGGCGAAAAAAACTGGAACAAGAGTCCACTTTTTTTGGATCAATGGATGGGGCCAATAAATTTGTTAAAGGAGACGCTATAGCTGGGATTGTGATTGTTATTATTAATATCGTGGGCGGACTCATCATTGGCCGTTGGCAGCAAGGCCTAACACTATCAGACTCACTCCAAATATTTGCTAGATTGACTGGAGGAGATGGACTGGTTGCACAAATACCCGCATTATTAGTTTCAATTGCGACGGGTCTTGTGGTCACCAAATCTGCTTCTAATGAAAGTTTGGGTGCAGATGTTGCTGCCCAAATATTTTCACAGCCCAGGGCATTTGCGGTTACTTCTTTTATTCTATTCCTGTTTGCAATTGTTCCTGGTTTACCAACGGTACCTTTTATGACTCTTTCTATTATTTCTGCTGGGTGTGCTTGGGGTATCTTAAGGTCTCGGTCAAATGCTGACGATATGGCGGACGAAGCTACCCAAAATTCAGCAAAAGAAGCCATGAAAAAACCAGAAAATTTGAT